>DAOWAK010000280.1 GCA_030634605.1 Sedimentisphaerales bacterium | reverse complement strand
GAAGAACAGGAATATATCGATTCCATCATCGAAGACGTCAAATGGCTGGGCTGGGACTGGCAGGGGCAGCCCTGTTTCGCCTCCGACTATTTTGAGCAGATGTACCAGTATGCTGTCGAGCTGATCAAAAAAAGCCGCGCCTACGTCTGCGATCTCACCGCCGAACAAACCCGCCAACACCGCGGCACCCTCACCGCCCCTGGCCAAAACAGCCCCTTCCGCGACCGCACCGCCGAAGAAAACCTCGACCTCTTCGAACGCATGCGAAAAGGCGAATTCCCCGACGGTTCCCACACCCTCAAAGCCAAAATCGACATGGCCCACGCTAATATCAACCTCCGCGACCCCGTCATGTATCGCATCCTCCACGCCGAACACCACCGCACCGGCAGCGACTGGTGCATTTACCCCATGTACGACTGGGCTCACGGCCTGGAAGATTCCCTCGAAAACATCACCCATTCCATCTGCACCCTGGAGTTCGAAAATCACCGCCCCCTCTACGACTGGTTCATCGACGAGATCAACCGTGATCGCCCCGAGCAGATTCCTCACCCCCAGCAGATCGAATTCGCCCGCCTAAACCTCAATTACACCATCATGAGCAAACGCCGCCTCCTCGAACTCGTCCAGGCCGGCAACGTCGGCAGTTGGGACGACCCCCGCATGCCCACCATTTCCGGCATGCGCCGCCGGGGCTATTCATCGCAATCCATCCGCAACTTCTGCAAACGAATCGGCATCAACAAATACAACGCCACCGTCGATTTCGCCCTGCTCGAACATTGCGTCCGCGAAGACCTCAACAAAACCTCTTCCCGCGTCATGGCCGTCTTGAATCCCCTCAAAGTCGTAATAACCAATTACCCGGCAAACCAGACCGAGCAACTCGACGCCGTAAACAATCCCGAAGACCCCTCCGCCGGCACCCGCCAGGTCCCGTTCTCGCGCGAACTTTACATCGAACGCGACGATTTCATGGAAGACCCACCCAAAAAATTCTTCCGTCTGGCACCCGGCCGCGAGGTCCGCCTCCGTTACGCTTTCTTTATCACCTGCCAGGAGGTGGTTAAGGACGAAACCGGCCAAATCACCGAACTCCGCTGCACCTATGACCCCGCCACCCGCGGCGGCGATTCACCCGACGGCCGCAAAGTCAAAGCCACCCTCCACTGGGTCTGCGCTAAAAACGCTCTGCCCGCCGAGGTTCGCCTTTACGATCACCTTTTCAACAAGGAAAAACCTTCTGATGTCGAAGAAGGTCAGCATTTCTCCGACAACATCAATCCCGACTCGCTCAAGTCCCTGCCCAAATGCTTTGTCGAACCCAGCCTCAAAAACGCCCCCGCCCTGAGCCGCTGGCAGTTCGAACGGCTAGGCTATTTCTGCGTCGATCCCGCCTCTACCGACGACAAACTCGCCTTCAACCGCACCGTCACCCTAAAAGACACCTGGGCCAAAATCCAGAAACAACAAAAAAATCAAACCAAAAAGAAAAAGTAACCACTCACTTTTTGCAGTTACTCTTCGGGTGCCATACTCTTCGGGTGCCAGGCACCCGGTTGACGTGGGGGGGGTATAGGTGGCTGCCAGAAATAAATCTCGCACATGCGATTAAAAGGGTTGTTTTTTTCTTTTCCGGCGGAGTTAAAGTCTCTATTATATGGCAGGCCGATTCAGGTGTTGAATTTTGTTAAAAATGATGAAAACGACCAAATCAAAGGAGTAATTTTATGGTTGGCAGGAGCACACAATGGATGGTGGCGTTGGTGGCGTTGATTTTGCTGGTGGGTATTTCTCCGGTGTGGGGTCAGTTGGCAGGTTCGGCGGAGCGGGAGAACGACTGGCAGGTGACGTTTATGTCGGGATATTTCAGCAGTGGTTCGGTTATGGATACCCACACCGATGCAGGCGAGCGGGTTAAGGTTTCGTCCGAAGGCGGCTGGTCGATCGGGCTGAGATGGGGGGCGGAGCAGGAGTATCTGGGCTGGGAAGTTGGATTTTCTGCGGTGTTTGCGGACCTTGATCTGGAGGCGGACAGTTTTGCTGTGGATCTGCCGAGTTCGGAGGATGCCACTTTTTTGCTGGGTGGCGTGAACTTACTGTGGTTTCCGACGGGGAACGATTTGGGTAACGGCCGGGTCCGTCCTTACGTTACCGTTGGGCCGGGTGTTGTGCATTTTGACAGTGACTATGATGAAGCCGGCAGCGAAACCATGCTGAGTGCCAATGCCGGGGTGGGAGTGAAGTTTTTGCTGGGGGACGAGGGCAACCCGGTGTTGCGTTTTGAATGGCGGTGGCATTACATGATGGGGGTCAGCTCGGATATGGGTGATCTTTACCGACAGGAGCTGGTGGCGGGGATCGGTTTTCGATTTTGATAAATGATCTTGTTGCGGCAGTTCAGTAAAGAGTGATTGCTGGAGTAAGATATTGGTTTTTCGGTCTGAGACGAAAGAGGAGTAACAGTTGGCGCGGAAAAAAGTAAGTATTATCGGAGCGGGCAATATCGGAGCAACCTGTGCGCACTGGCTGGTGCAAAAAGAGTTGGCTGACGTTGTTCTGGTTGATATCGTTGAAGGATTGGCGGCGGGTAAGGCTTTGGATTTGTACGAAGCATCGCCGGTGGGTCTGTTCGATGTGCGGATTGTCGGCGGGGTGGATTATGAAGCGACGGCTGACAGTGACGTGGTGATAATTACTTCGG
>DAOWAK010000060.1 GCA_030634605.1 Sedimentisphaerales bacterium | reverse complement strand
GTGAATGTGGTCCGGATGAGCGTCCGGCAGCGCCGTCGTAAATAGCCAACGAGGCTGGAATTCGCGGATGGCTTCAGCAACAATTTTGCGATGTTCGAGGGTGTTTTCCAGATAACGATTGGGCAGGTTCAGACAAATCCGCTTGGTCACCTTCAACGCCTGAGCAGCCTTTGCCGCCTCAGCAGCTCGAATTTCAACACTGCCGGCCGGAGTTGGCTCCCCGTTGGTTATGTCCGCCAGAACAACCTCCCACCCGTCATCCAGCAGTATCCCGATAGTGCCGCCCATCCCGATCTCGGCATCGTCAGGGTGCGGCGAAAGAATCAAAACACGATTTTTAATTTTCTTTGCCATTTCGTCCGCTCCAATTACAGTTTCAAGCTCATTCCGACACTGGAACAAATGCCATTTGCTCCTTATACACCCGTTCAATTCTATCGGCCATAATCTCGTGGTCAAATTCTTCCCGACAAAGCTCACGACCGCCGTCCCCCAGTTTCTGCCGAAGCTCGCTGTCGGTTATCAGTTTCTCCTGGGCCTCAACCAAACCAGCCAGGTCTCTCGGCTCAATCAAAAATCCGGTCTTGCCGTTGATAACAATTTCCCGGGCCCCGTCCACGTCAAAACTGATAACCGCTTTGCCGCAGAGCATCGCCTGACTAAGCGCCCGCGCCAACCCTTCGCGGAGCGAGCAGTGCGCCAGAATATCCGACGCATGCAGTAACTCAGCCACCCTCTCCGGAGCCACCAGTCCGCTCAGCCGAAAACGCTTCGTCAGACCCGCCTGGGCTATCTGATTTTCAATTCGACCCCGCCAGGAACCGTCGCCGATAAACAACCAGACAACATTTTTATGTCGGGCCGCGATTTTTTTGGCGGATTCAACAATGTATTCGTGCCCTTTCAACTTGAACAGCCGCGCTACCGTAGCGATCACCACCGCATCGCCCGGAATATTCAGTTCGCTACGCAGCTGAGCAATTTTCTCCGGCCCCGGCCCGTTAAGATAATTCGCAGTTTCCACACCCGAAAAAATCCGTGTGAATTTCTTCGCACTACCCATCCCAGCCGCCACCGCCTGATCAGTCATCGCCTGAGCAACAGAAATAAAACTGTCCGTCTTACCCGCCGCACCCCGCTCCACAGCTATATAAAATCGATTGACCAGCGACGACTGATAAGGATGAAACGCCAACCCGTGGATAGTGTGGATAATCCGCGGCCGCCCGCAAAGAGCATCCTGCGCCTGACGCATCCTGGTAACCACCGGACAACAGGCGGCACTGTTGCGCTCGCGGATAACCGCCGCCGCCTTTCGCCCCAGAATGCCCGCCTTCGCTGAATGCGTGTGCACGATATCCGGGTCCAGCTCCACCAGCAGCTTCTTAATTCTGCTGTAAGCAGCCATATCATAAAAAGGATTGATCGCCCGCCGCAGACTATTAATTTCAATTACCCGATAATCGCCCGCCCGCGCCCGATCCATAAGCTGCCCCTCCGGCCCCAGCGGCGGACCCGTAATCAGCGTAACCTCATGCCCATGACGGTGCAAACCCTCACAGGTAAACAGAGTGTTCTCCTGCGCACCACCCAGAATCAACCGCGTTATTATATGAACAATTTTCATACTTTTTTGAACTCAGAGTAATTCATTTAACACCGGGTGGCACCGCCAAGTACTCTTGGGGGTGATTTACATTATCCCAACCAACCACCGCCACGACTTGTCATGCCCGACTCGATCGGGCATCCAGCGCTTCAATGGAAAAATAGTTTTTTGTCTTAACCACATTATATCGCACGCCACTCTTTTATTTCTCCTCATAAAGCTCTTCCCACCACTGCGGCTGATCCTTCAGATGCTTATCGAACCACGCCATGATAGTCTTCATCCACAGCTTACGTTTCTTATATTCACTGATGCCGTGGTTCTGACCTTCAACCTCAACCAACTCAACTTCCCTGCCCAGCAGCTTCAGCGCCGTAAACAACTGAATGCTCTCGCCCGGCGGAACATTGGTATCCACCGTCCCGTGCAGCAGCAGCAGCGGCGTGTTGATCTTGTCAGCGTTAAATAGCGAACTTTGCTTAACAAAAAGTTCCGGCCGACTCCACGGATGACTATCCGCCGCCGAAATCGCACAATACAAATAGCCCCAGTACCCCTCACCCCAGTAGCTCGAAATCGAACTGATCCCGGCGTGACTGACCGCCGCCGCAAAAATATCCGTCCGCGTCTGCAGCAGTTGCGTCATGAACCCGCCATACGAAGCACCCAGACAACCCACCCGCTCCGCATCGACAAAAGCATGCGCCGCCAGAAACTGCTTCACCCCGTCAATAATTTCATCCGCCACAATAATCCCCCAGTCATTCACATGCAACGCCGAAAATTCCTGCCCGAACCCCGTCGCCCCGCTCGGCTGCAAAATATAAACCACATATCCCTGCCCCGCCCACAAGTTGTAAGGATAACTCCCGTCAAACGATCGGCTTACCGGATTGGTACCCCCGTAATAATAAACCATGCATGGATATTCCTCGCCCGCATCGAATTCCGGCGGATAATAAATCCGCCCCTCGATCTCCACGTTCCGCTCATTCCGAAAAGTCCATCGCTCCACCTCGCTCAACGTAACATCCCTGTACTCTTTCTGCCCCGGGTACAGCAGCAACTGCGGTTTTCGTTCTTTCAATTCCATCGTGAAAACTTTCAAAGGCATAGCCGCACTGGAACCGGTATAAACCGCCCGCGGATAGTTCTCCGCGATATCCATACCGCCCAAAACCTCCACACCCGTATCAATTACTTCATAAGTTTTCGCCGCCGGATCAAAACGGAACAAACGCACATGGGATTTGTCAACCGCCCTGAAATAAATAGCATCTTCGGTTTTCGACCACCACTCGCCTTTAATCTGCGGATCAAATTCACGCGTGATCGGATCAACTTCTTTCGTTTGCAGATCAAAAATAAACGCCTGCGTGTCGTAATCGTTGGTTATCATCCCTGCCGGAACATTCTCACCGATCTCCCCAAAAGTCGCCGGCCCGCCCGTAACCAGCAGCTTCTCCCCGTCCGGCGACCACTGCGCACTGGCCGACCATTTGTTTTTCCAGAGCGATTCAACTTTCATCGTCGAAAGTTCCAGCACAAACATTTCCGTTTCTTCGTAAGGCCGCTCCTCATAGTTCGGCCGCGATTGACTGAACAATACCTTCTTACCATCCGGGCTGATACTGTTCAGATTCGTCGATAACCGTCCCGCCGTCAACCGCCGCCGCGTTCCCGTCGCCACATTCAACTGATAAAGAAAACTCCTGTTCCGCCAACCCGACTGCCGATCCTCCATCCCCCGCACCCGACGCAGACCGGTCTTTTCCGTCTCGTCCTTCTCTGGCTTCTCCGTAACGCTGTAAATAATAAACGACCCCTCCGGCGACCAGGAATAACCGCCCATCTCCTTCACATCTTCGATAAGCGGCTTGACCAGACCCGTCTCCAGATCAACCAGCCACAAAGTCCTCTCGCCATTTTCGCTGCTGGTGTAAGAAAATTTCCTGCCCACCGGCGCCCACTTAATCGACGAAATCTTCATCCCGCCCCGATAAGTATTCACCAGAGAATTATCCACGCTCCGCCGCAGTTCCAGCCACGATTCACTCTTACCTTCCAGTGATTTTCGCCCCCGCCGTACCAGACCAATCAACTCACCGTCCGGCGAAATCGAAACCTGCCCAACACTCGGACTGTGCGCCAATCGGCCAAGATTCATCTTACTCGCCGGATCCACTCCCAAAACCAGATTGCAACTTTGCCATCCCTCATCAGGCTTCAACTCCGCCTGAATCTGCCAGTCCTCCGCATTGTTCGGATCTCGCAATGCCTTAATCAACAACAGATGCTTACCCGTCTCCAACACCAGCTTAGCCGTTGCTTTGCCCGGCTTGGCTGATTCCTTCTTCGCTGGCTTTTCCGAACTTGCTTTCGTCGCAATCTCCTGGTTGTCCAGATAAGCCTTCAGAAGATGACAACTCTTAACCTCCAGTTCAATTTTCATCCACCTCTTAGCTTCCACATAAGCCGCCAGATAAATCATCTCCGCACTGCCCGCCGAACCATCCTCCGCTCCCTCGCTCAGCCGAACAAAATGATTCGGATCCTCACTCGCCGCCCTCTGCCGCCACTGCAATTTCAATTCCCCATCCCAGTCCAGCTCGTCACCCGCCATGGGCCACCACTCCTTAATCTCAACCGGCTCAAAACCCAGCAGGTTTTTCAACTCAAAAACCTTACCCTCCAGGTTTTTCACCTCGTCAAACGCCGGCAAAGCCTGCTCCACCGAATCCGTAACCAACCACTCCAAAATCGAAATCGGCTCATTCGGATCCTCACCTTGATCCGCAACCGCCCTGTTAATCCCACCAGCCAAAGCCGCCATTACCAAAAACCCCACCATTGCCCACCGGCCAAACGCTTTGCTTAACATCATAAAATCCTCATCATAGCGAACATTCATTTTTCGTATGCAATTACAGGAAATATAAATTTTACCGTGATTAACCGAGATTGCAATCAATACCTGACCCGCTGGTATCCGGATTTTTTAGCCCCTCGGCCCGTCCGAGGGGTTCGAACACTCTAACCCACACTCCCCTCGGTCATCCCGAATAATAACAGCACCCCGACTTGTCATGCCCGACTTGATCGGGCATCCAGTACTTTTATTGACCGGGTGGCATGCTCACGTCGCAAAGCGGTTTAAGCATGGTCTTAATCCCTCCAAATAACACCGCCCCGACTTGTCATGCCCGACTTGATCGGGCATCCAGTGCTTTTATTGATCGGGTGGCATGCTCACGCCGCAAAGCGGTTTAAGCATGGTCTTAATCCCTCCAAATAACACCGCCCCGACTTGTCATGCCCGACTTGATCGGGCATCCAGTGCTTTTATTGACCGGGTGGCATGCTCACGCCGCAAAGCGGTTTAAGCATGGTCTTAATCCCTCCAAAGAACACCGCCCCGACTTGTCATGCCCGACTTGATCGGGCATCCAGTGCTTTTATTGATCGGGTGGCATGCTCAAGTACTCTTGAGCATGGTTTCCCTCAATGGTGAATCCATGCTGAATTCTGTACCGCTGGCTTCCCGCCGACATCCTGAAACGCTGACACCAACCAAAAAGCCCCCATGAGAGTGAGAAAAACCACACTTACCGATTTTTTTCAAATTTTCACAAAAAAATCAGTTATCAGGGAACTTTTTGCGTTTAAAATACCTTGAGTGGCACCCCCAAGCTATGCTTGGGGGTGGTCTTGTACGAAAGTGAAAACAGCAGTCTCAATAGTTTTAGATCATTCGTGATATTCGTGCTTCTTAGTCCGCCGAAGTTATGTAGGGTGGGGCAAGCCCCACCGATTTATCTTTTGTATTTTTCGGAGCCAAAAATTAAAATTCTCTGAGTCCTCTGTGGCTAAAACTCTTAAATTACCAGCTTTCGCTGGACCGGATTCGCCGCGATCCACAGGAAGTTTCGACGCTCCCGTTGGTCGCTTAATCGTTATAAATAAGGCTGTTAAATACAAATTCCTATACGTTTAAATTAAAATCATGACTATCCTGTCTAAAATTCTTAAATTTATTACTGAAAGGCAAAACAAATGATTAAACTAAAGCAAAAAAATCTGATAGCCATGTTGGCATTGCTCTTGACTATTTTCGCCGGCTGCTTACCCGAAGATAAAATCGACTTCTCCGACGACGGCTCCGTCGGCGTAGCCAAGATTGACGAGGAACTGGTTTTAATCGACGGCTCAAACAATACCATTATAAAACTTATCGACGAAGGGGAATTGCAAATCGGCCCCTCCATCAGCGCCGACGGTAAAATGATCGCCTACGCTAAAAACGAATTTTTCAAAAATCCCGACCAACTCGCCGAACTGATTCCCGAAGACCAACTCACCGTCATCCAGCAATATGTCCGTGATATTCACGATCTCATCATCACTGAAGGCGGCATCAACAAAGACAAAATCGAAAAAGGAACACTATTCCCCCGTATGCAAAGCAAACAGTTCGCCTCCCTGGTGTACAGCCTCATCGCCCTGCAGGCCGAGAAGCCCCTGCTCGACCTGCTCAAGCCCGACGAATTAAAACTCGCCCAGGAAGTAAAAAAGCAAGGCTTCAAACTCTGCCATCTTTACGTAACCACCCTCGATGGCCTGGATGTCCAAAACAAACAAACCATCCACATCAGCTGCTTCTCCATGATCTCACCAAAAATCTCTCCCGACCAAAAAAACATCGCCTATTTAATTCAAAATGATTTTTTGAAAGATAATGATACATATAATCTCCATGTCGCAACTCTCGACAGCAAAATCAAAGCCGCCCAGGTAGCTGCGAACGTCGCATTTGGCGCATACGACTGGAGCCCCAACGGACGATCCTTGGCATTCATTGAAAATGAATCTCCAGGAAAAAATGATGATTTTATGTTGGGAACATTAACCGAACGGGAAATAATCGATGAAAATGGACAATTGGACGTTAAGCCGGATCAGGACCGACAAAAATACAATTCGATAGCTACCCATTATTGTCAGGGTGAAGATACAGAATTGGCCGGGATGATTTTTTATCCCTGGCTAAGCGCCAGTTATCACCCCTCCGGACGAATATTTTTCTCCAGTGCACCAATTAAACTACCCGCTACCGAGTTGCAACTAGCCGAAGAAATGTCCATCTTTTGTTATGATCCGCTGTTAAAGACCGTTACCGATGTGCTGCCGAAAGATATCTCGGCTCAGCTAAGCACCAGTGTTGTAGGTTTCGAGATTTCCCCCGACGGGAAAAAGCTGTTACTGCCGCTGCAAAAGCAACGTTTCTTGATTTACACTTTAGGAAAAACCGATTCCATCGACCCGCTGACCGAAGCCGATGCCTTTGGCGAAAAGGATGTCTTTAAAATGGCCCCGGCCTTCAAAGGCAACAACCAGATTGCCTGCCTGGTAGAAAAGGATTGCCACTTACTTAAAGACCTACCACCCGATTCCCTCAAAGATAAAGAAATAGCCATAATCGACCACCAGGGTAAATTCGTAGATCTGTTAAAGTTACAGCCGTAGCCGTAGGATGGGCTTCAGCC
>DAOWAK010000135.1 GCA_030634605.1 Sedimentisphaerales bacterium | reverse complement strand
GGAGCAGTTTTTTGATCCGATCCGGGGATTGGCCGAGACGGTGCCGATCTACGCAGCCAAGGGCAACCATGATAAAAGTTCGCAGGGTTATTTTGAAAAGCTGATGATGGCGCCGGGCGAGAATAATCATTTTGGATTCAATTACGGGCCGCCGCGGTACTGGAGCGGCGATCAGTATGTGGCGAGGACCGATGAGCTGCTGGGATTGATGGCGGGGTATTTTGAGGGAAGCGGGGCGAGATGGAATTTTGTTACGTTTCATACTCCCTGTTTGAATTTTGGGGGCCATGATTCGATGTGGGGTTATCCGAACTCGCTGGGGAAAATTCTGGGGGCGGGGGTGGATTTTCTGATAGTGGGTCATTCGCACATGTATGAACGGTTTCGGCCTTTGGCGTCGGGGGATGAAGGTTCGATGAAATATTTGACCTCGATTACCAGCGGCGGGGGCGGGGCACCGATGTATGAACCCCATGCGGGGGAATTTCACATTGCGGCCAACCAGGAATTTCATTTTTGTCTGTTCGAGATAAAAGGTGATCTGCTAACCATGCAGCAGATAAATATTGATGGGAAAGTAATCGACAGTCTGACGGTTTCCAAGAGCCAGGGGCAGCTGGATCCGCAGTACGTTGCGGAGACGGTGCCGCTGGAGCATATTTTACTGCATCAGGGCCTGCAACGCTGTCCGGTGGTAGCCAAGCCGTTGGCGGCGGAGGGGGAGCCGTTCTGGGTATTTTGTGACATTTCACTGCCCACGGCTAAAAGCGAGGTCAGGCTTGATCTGGAATTGATTTTTGGCTCGGAAGACTATCAGATAAGTGAGCCGAAACAGTCGGTGGTAATTGGCCCGAACGAGAAGGTTCAGGTTAAGTTTTTGGCAAAGGCCAAGCGCGACATGAAGCAAAGCAAGGCCTGGCTGGTGCCGATTGCTCCGGCGCTGTGGCTAAACTTTGAATACGAGACTGACAAATGGGACGGCAGTATTCGGGTGCGAGTGAAAGGTAAGGGGAAATAGCGATACGCCGTCAGTAATGGTCAGGTCTAATGACAGGATTCCGGCGAAATCATGCTCAAGTACCCTTGAGCATGCCACCCTTGGGGGAAAGTGGCCAGCAAATGTTCAAATGATCGTTTCCAGGAACTGTGGCGGGGCAGACGGGAAAGTGATAAAATACCGGTCTGGAATGGGGAATTACGGAGTATCCATGTTTAAAGCGGTAGTGTTTGATTTTGGCCAAACGCTGGTGGATTCGGCGGATGGTTTCCGTCGGGCGGAGAAGAAGGCTCAGGCGAAAATTTTTGCGGATCTGGCGTTTACCGATAAGGACGAATTTTTGAAGGGGTATCGCAAGATTCGACGGAAATTTCATGCACGATCGAAGCTGTCACGGGTGAAAATCTGGGAAGAAGTTTACTGGTTTTTCTGTCGGCAGGCGGATATGGAAAAGCTGGGGCAGTGGGAGCAGGAATACTGGCAGACAGTGAAGGATTTGACGCGGGTATTCGATGAAACTGTGGGTGTTCTGGGAGAATTGCAGAAGCGTTACAAGTTAGCGCTGGTGACGAATACGCAGGGGCAAAGGAGCGAGAACGAGCATCGAATCAGTTTGTTTCCGGAGCTGGAGGAGTTTTTTGAGGTGGTGGTGGTGGCTGGTGAAGGAGGGGTTCCCGCCAAGCCGAACGCTGAGGCGTTTGCGACGTGTCTGGAGCACTTGAAGGTGGCGGCGGCTGAGGGGGTTTATGTGGGTGACGACTATCGCAACGATATTGAAGGGGCAACGGCGGCGGGGATGAAGGCGTTGTGGCTGAAGCATCATTCGGTGGCGCGGAACTGGCCTGACGTGGAGTCGGCGGTACCGGTTATTAGTAGTTTGGAGGAGTTGCTGGAATTGGAGAAGGTATTTACTAATAACGAATGACGAAACCAGAATGACGAATCAATGACGAATGATCGAAAGAATTTTTACAGGATGACAAGATTTTTACCATGAAGATCATTAAGGGCATGAAGGTTTAAGAACTGGATTCCCGCTTTCGCGGGAATGACAAACACTGAAATGATGAGGGATTGAAACCGGAAAATGGCGGGCACGGCCCGCCCTACAGCGAGATGCTGGATGCGCAGGTGAGTAACTGCAGTAAAAGATTTTGGAGGCTTGATGAGCTTGAAAAAGGTGCAAAATTACGTGGGCGGTCAGTGGGTTGAGCCGGAGAATGATGGATGGCTGGATGTGGAGAATCCTTCGACCGGTGAGGTGATTGGTCAATGTCCGTTATCGACCGGGGCGGCGGTGGACAGTGCGATCGAGGCGGCGGCGCGGGAAGTGATTGTGGCTACGGCAACGGAGCTTCGATTTACACTCAGAACGGCTACTGGACGCGGAAGTTCAAGCTGGAGACTTTGTGCGGGATGATCGGGGTGAATGTGGGGATTCCGGCGCCGGTGGCTTATCTGCCGTTTGGCGGGATGAAGGAATCGCTGTTCGCGGACATCAAGGCCCAGAGCAGGTCGGTGATTGATTTTTATACCAAAAACAAGGTGATTACGGAAAGATACTGGCCGGAACCATAGGCGGCTATTCGGCGAGAAAAAAGCTGAGCGGTTTCGGCGAAAACTCAAGATTAAAAAAACTGCCCCACGGTTGACCCGCGAAGCAGTTTTTTTATGAATAGAACTTAAAAGTTATGTGTCTTTTTGTTCTAACGGGTTAGCGAGCTTAGTCGCGGCCCCATTTTTCGAAGTATGATCCGAAAATTTCTTCATCGGTCGGAACGCATTCCTTAGTGGGTACGGAAAGCCAGGTGTAATTAAGGAATTGCCGCCAGTTGATGTTGTCGCTGGTCATGTTGCCCGCCCAGGTGCCGCAGCCGAGGGTGTCGGTGAAGGGCTGGCCGTTGAACCAGCTGCCGCTGTTGGCCATGGCGTGGGGCATGTTGCAGTTGACGCGACCGACGTTGGCTTTGAGACCCAGTTCGAGTTGACGTTCGCGGTTGCTGCTGTGTATCGAGGCGGAATGGCCTTCGCCGCTGAACTTGTGCATGAGCTTCATGCGTTCGACCATTTCGCTGAAGTCGGTCCATTTCCAGACGGTCAGGACGGGAGAGATTTTCTCGCCGCTGAAGCGGTCTTCGGGGCCGGGTTTTTCGCCGAGCACCATGATGAAGCGGGTGCCTTCGGGAACGGAGATGCCGGCGGCTTCGGCGATAATGGGTGCCGGTTTGGCGACGACGTCGCGATTGAGGCTGTGCCCGTCGGGCCACATGTAACCGCGGAGTTTTTCCCGTTCTTCGGTGGTGCACAGGTAGCCCCCTTCGCCCTTGAGGCACTCGATCATTTCATCGTAAACGCTAGCTTCAATGGCTATGGCGTTTTCGGAGGAGCAGGAAGCGGAGTTGTTGGCACATTTGGATTTGATGATTTTGGCGGCGGTGGCTTTGAGATCGACGGTTTCGTCAACGACCGAGACGACGTTCCCGGCGCCAACGGTGTGGGCGGGTTTGCCGGCTTCGTAAACGACCTTGACCAGGGCGTCGCCACCGGTGGCGACGGCGAAATCACAACAATTCATCAGTTCCCGGGTTTTTTCCTTGCTGGTGTTCTTGATGCACTGGATGAGGTCTTCGGGAGCACCGATTTTTTTGAGGGCCGCTCGACCGATTTCGGCGGTGCGATAGGTGGACTTTTGGGTACGGGGGTGAGGCGTTACGATCTGGGCGTTACGAGTTTTGAGAATGTTGACGCCCAGAGCGCAAACGGTGGATTCCGGATTGGTACAAGGCACGACGTTGGCGATGACACCGATGGGTTTGGCGAATTTGACGATGCCGATTTCGGGAAGCTCTTCCACGATCCCGCAGGTTTTGGCATTACGCATGTCCCAGAGCGACCCCTTGGTTTTGGACTGAATTTTGCCAACTTTGTCTTCGTAAACGCCAATTCCGGATTCATCGACCGCTAAACGGGCCAGTTCCTTGGCGGTTGATTCCTTGGACCACTCGTACCCGACGGCCAGGACCATCTCATCGACCTTTTCCTGAGGCCAATACTCGATAATTTCGAAAGCCTTGCGGGCCTTTTTGTACATTTCCTGGATATTATCTTCCATATTCGTTTTTACCTCCGTCTGCGGCAGCCGCAAGCCCGGCTGCCCTGATTGAAAAAGATTACTTAATTTTACGTCTAACGTTTTAAGGGAACCTCTAAAAATCGATTTTTTGCTTATCAAAACGTCGATTGCAACGACTCAGCATGGGCTAAAGCCCATCCTACAGGAATTATTAGAGGTACCCTTAACCCAATTGATTGGGCCAGGTTAATCAAGTTTTTTGCCCACGCTTTTGATGCCGGTTTTTTTGCTGGGATCTTCGGTTTCTTCATGGATGCGGTAGCCGGTGCCATAGGTTTTCTGGCGTTCCTGGAAAGCCTGTTTCCATTCTTCGGTGGTGTGGGTCTGAGCCGGCTGGGCGTTTTTGTCCCGTTCTTCACGTGAGGGGACCGGGCGATCTTCCGGGCCGTCGTAGAGGTCTTTGGGAGTCAGGGCCTGACCGAGACGGGTGTGGCCATTCTCGGTGACTTCGCGCTCGACTTCCTCGATGAAATGAGCGCCGGCAGCGAAAGAGCGGGTGACGGCCAGGATGGCCCAGGTGGCTTCGGGCGAGAAGCCGAGGTCCATCATTACCGCGCCGGTGGCGCCGAGCATGTCGATATCGACCGGTTCGGAAGAAGCTTCCTGAGCGGCGGCGACGATCTCTTTCATGAAGGCGATGTTTTTTCCGGCCACGCCGAGTTTTTCGGCGTGAGCGATCATGCGTTGGGCGGCGGGATCCTTGAGCATCAGGCTGGAGACACCCAGAGACTCATCGTTGAGGTTGCCCTGGACGAGCAGCTTGGCCATTTCGGCGGTGGATTTGCCTTCTGCTTCGGCGTGGTTGAGGAATTCATCCAAGCGGTTACCGAAAGCGGAGTAAGCGCCAAAAGCGTGCCCGAAAGTCAGGATGGAAGCACCGCAGGCCT
>DAOWAK010000277.1 GCA_030634605.1 Sedimentisphaerales bacterium | reverse complement strand
GTATATGAAGTGTTTATGTCTGGATGCCCGATCAAGTCGGGCATGACAAGTCGAACAGGTCGGCTTGGGTATTTTGCAAATTAAGTTGTGTTGTAGCATTAGAGGTTTCAGGTGGATTCGAAGGTTCTGGCGATAATATTTGTTTCGACTTTTATGCATGCCGGCTGGAACCTGATCGCCCGGGGGCAGAAATCGGAGATGGCTTATCTGCATCGGCTTTGCGTGGTAGTGGTAGTGGTGGGATTTTTGCCGGTGGTGGTTAGCGAATTGATGGTTCGGTCGCTGCCGGGTGCGGTGTGGCTGAACCTCTTATTGAGCGGAACTTTCTGTGGGATTTATCTTTACGGGTTGGGCAAGTCTTATGAGACGGCGGATTTTACGATTGTGTATCCGGTGGCGCGAACATTGCCGGTGCTGCTGGTGGGATTGGCGGATGTCTGGCGTGGTCAGGTGCCGACGGCGTGGGGCTGGGTGGGTATGCTGGGGGTGTCGTGCGGGTGTTTTCTGATGCCGCTGCATTCGTTTGGTGAGTTTGACTGGCGGCGGTATTTTAATCGTTCCAGTTTCTGGATTTTGCTGACGGCGCTGGGAACGGTGGGGTATTCGGTAATTGACAAGATTTCAGCGGAGATAGTTGTGGTCGATTCGGCGGGCCCGGCGACGGCGGCGCGGTATTCCTATGTGTTTTTTACGATTGCGGCGTTAGTGTTTTTTCTGATTCGCAGGTTGTTCGACAAAAAGAAGTTGGACTTCGGGGAAATGGGCTGGATTCGTCCGGGATTGGGTGGTTTGTTTATGTACGCCGGGTATGGATTGATATTGTGGGTGTTTCAGATGACCAGCCACGCCAGTTACGTGGTGGCTTTTCGTCAGTTCAGCATAATAATCGGAGTGATCCTGGCTTTTGTGTTGTACCATGAGCGCGGAGTGGCGGTGCGGTTGACAGGTGCGTTGTTGATAACGGCGGGTCTGGTTTTGATTGCGATTTTCGGTGGTTAGGGGAGCAGGCCTCGGGCAATGGTGGCCTGGGCGACACGGTCCACGGCGATATTCATGGCGGCGGCGCGCATGGTGAGTTGGTTTTCCCGGGCATATTGATAGACGTCGTGGAAACGCTGGGTCATGCGTTTGGAGAGGCGCTGGTTGACTTCTTCGAGGGTCCACTGTTCGCGTTGGGTTTCCTGGGTGTACTCCAGGTAGGAAACGAACACGCCGCCGGCGTTGCAGAGGATGTCGGGGATAACGAAGATGTTTTTCTGGTTGATGATCTCGTCGGCTGCCGGGGTGGTGGGTGCGTTGGCACCTTCGGCGATTATTTTGGCTTTGATTTTGGGGGCGTTTTTGACGGTGATCTGGGACTGGGTGGCGGCGGGAATCAGGATGTCGCAATCGAGTTCGAACAGGGCGTCATGCTCGATTTTTTCGGCATGGGGGAAATCGAGGACGGAACCGGTTTTTTCAACGTGTTCAGCCAGAGCGGGAACATCGATACCCTGGGAATTGTAGAGGCTGCCGGCCAGTTCGGAAATGGCGATGACTTTGGCGCCGGATTGGGCGATTTCGAGGGCGGCGACGGAACCGACGTTACCGAAGCCCTGGACGGCGACGGTGAGGTCGTTGATGTCGAGATTGAGTTTTTCGCAGGCGGTCATGATGGTGTGGACGACGCCTCTGCCGGTGGCTTCGGTTCGTCCGACGATGCCGCCGACGATGACGGGTTTGCCGGTTACGAAGCAGCCTCGGGTGATGGCGGTTCCTTCGGAGTATGAAATGCAGTCGCGGATGTGTCCCATGTCGGACTGGGTGGTTCCCATGTCGGGAGCGGGGACGTAAATTTCGGGGCCGATATGGCGGTGCATGGCGCGGGTGAAGGCGCGAATAATAATTTCCTTGTCTTCGGTGGTTATGGATTTGGGGGCAAAGCGGATGCCGGATTTTCCGCCGCCAAAGGGAACGTCGATGAGGGCGGTTTTCCAGGTCATTTCCATGGCCAGGCCGCTGACGTCGTCGATGGTGACATCGGGCGTCATGCGGATGCCGCCCTTGGCGGGGCCGAGCGCGTAATTGTGTCTGACGATGAAGGCGGTAACCCGGATGAGCTTATTGTTGGAAATGAGGGGATTGAGTTGAGTTTCGATTATTTCTCGGGGCCCCTGGATTTTTATTTTGAGTTCAGGTTCGAGTTTTAGTCGCTGGGCGGTCTGTTCGTAGTTGTGCAGAGCGGTATGCCAAATGCTGTTTTCTGGCGCTGCTTTGATCATGGTTTCACCTTAATTTTGAAAAACCCTTTGCTCAGGAGTATAAAATTTCGGAGAATTGAAACACAGATTGGCTGTTACAACAATGTTTAGTTGCACGCAGTTTGGGTCATTGTGTAATGTAACCCTCATGCCCATGCTGGAATATACCAAAAGGCGGCAGGTTGGCAACACATTTTTTCCGGAAAATAATGTTTTTTTGAGGTGAGGAATCCCGGCTGATTTGCGCGAAAAAGAGGGAAAAATGGCAATTGAAACTGTCCAGACGGCCCATTACAATGTGAGTCGTGTCGATTTTGCGGACTGGATTGTGAATTATTGGTTTTTTGAAGTTGGGATACGAGTAATTGGCAGAAACTACAGAACATGAAGATGATATTCTGGCGGATACCCGGATGAGCTTTGGCGATCATTTGGACGAGCTGCGGAGTCGGCTGTTCAAGTGCATCTACGGGATTCTTATCGGGATGGGTCTGTGTTTGTATTTTGGGGGAGATATCTTT
>DAOWAK010000131.1 GCA_030634605.1 Sedimentisphaerales bacterium | reverse complement strand
GTCGGCGGCTGCGGAGTGAGTTTGCGCCGAACAACAAGGTGTTGCTGGTGCAGATTCCGCAATTTTTGCTGGAGTCGTTCAGTCCGGCTATTGCGCGGAAGAAAGGTTATTACGCTTTTCCGCCGACGGGGCTGCAATATCTTTATCAGGCAACTCGGGGGCGGGGGCTGGAGGTGCGGATTCTGGATTTGAATCTGGAGGTGCTGAAAAAGGCCTGGCAGGAAGAGGATTTTGATTGCGCGCGGTGGACGGAGATTCTAGAAAAGCAGTTGGCGGAGTTTGATCCGTTTGTGGTGGGGGTTTCGTGTATGTATGATTCCGGGATCGGTAGTTTGATTCGGGTGCTGGAGTTGTTGCGGGAGAAGGGACGTTCGGTGGTGATGGCCGGCGGGGTGATAGCGACGTATGAATGGGAGAATCTGCTGGGGCGGGAGCTGTGTCATTTTGTGGTGCGGGGCGAGGGCGAGAACAAGCTGAATTATCTGCTGGACAATCTGCTGGAGAAAGATGCTGATTTAACGTCCACGGGTGGGATTGGTTTTAAGGCGTCGGACAGTGAGCCGCGGATTTTGGCGGGGGACGATCGGGTGGTCCCGGCGGGGGACTTGATATGCAGTTACGACCAGGTTCGAATCGAGGAATATTGTCGTTACGGTTCGTTGAATCCGTTTTCGCGGATGGCGGGTCTGGATGACAAACCCTTCGCGGCGATTCAGATGAATCGTGGTTGTCGGGGTAATTGCACGTTTTGTTCGGTGCGGGATTTTATGGGGCCGCGGGTGCGCTGCCGGGACGTTGAGACGGTGCTGGCGGAAATGGAGTTTTTGGTTGAGCGGCGTGGCGTGCGGCATTTTGAATGGCTGGACGACGATCTGCTTTTTCATAAGCCGGAATTTAAGCAGTTGCTGCGGGAGATTATCGAAAGGCAGTGGCCGATCAGCTGGTCGGCGAATAACGGGTTGTTAGCCAAGTCGATCGATGATGAGTTGATGGAGCTGATGCGGGATTCGGGCTGCATCGGATTTAAGATCGGGATCGAGACCGGTAATGCCGAGATGCTCCGGCAAACCAAAAAGCCGGCGACGCTGGAGGTGTTTCGCCAGGCGTGCGGGATTATCAATCGTTATCCGGAAATTTTTGTGGGCGGCAATTTTATGGTGGGCTTTCCGGAGGAACGTTTCGGGCAGATGCTGGATTCGTTTCGGTTTTTCCGGGAACTGAATCTGGACTGGGGGGCGTTCACGATGTGTCAGGCAATTCGGGGGGCGACGGCGTTTAGCGATTTTGAGGATTACTTTGCGACGCAGATCGAGAGCGGCGAGAATGTTAAGAATTTTATCCCGACCCGGCAATCGTCGCGGGGAGAGCTGGGCGTCAGCGGCGGCGTGAAAAAGGGGCTGGAGATTTTTGCTATCGATCCGGAGATTGTTCCGGGCGAGGATCAGGTTAAGGAAGTTTGGTTTACGTTTAACCTGCTGGGGAATTTTATCTGGAATAAAAATTTGCAGCCGGGTGGGCGGGCGATGAAGTTTATCGGCTGGGTGGAGATGGCCCAGGTGGCTTATCCGGACAATCCGTATATGAACCTGTTTCTGGGGATGGCTTATCAGATAGAAGGCGACCGGGGGCAAGCGCAACGCTGTTTGGAGCGGGCGCGACAATCGGTGCAGACTGATTACTGGCAGAAGCGGTTCAGCGAATTTGATTTGCATGAAGTGTTGAATAATTTTCCGAAAGATCGGGATGAGGTTTTCGGGGCGATAGATCGTTTGCGGGAAAATGTCGGCGAATTTCTGTAAGGCAGTTGCGCGAAAATGATTGGGTATTACGAAGTTATGCTGTGGAGTGAAAGGTGACGACAAAAAAAGAAACGACTTTGCTGGAATATTATCAGGAGCATGAGTTAAATCCGGTGCCGATCGATGTTGAGGATCAGGTCGGTTGGAAGGATCATGTTATCAAGCGGCGGAATTTGTATGAAAAGCATCTGATGTTGCCCACGGCGTGTTTTCGCGATCGGGCGGTGATAGAGTTCGGCTGCAACTCAGGTGAGAACGCTTTGTATCTGGCAGCTTTGGGGGCGCGGTTGACGCTGGTGGAGCCGAACGGCCAGGTTTTGCCGCGGTTGCGGAATTTGTATGAGCGTTTTGGTCTGGACAGCAGGATCGAGGCGCTGGTAAACACCGACATTGCGGGTTTTGAGGCGGCACGGCAGTATGATGTTGTGCTGGCGGAAGGTTTTTTAAGTGCACTGGCGGAGAGGGACCAGGCGGCGTTGAAACTTTGCTCGCTGGTTAAGCCGGGCGGGTTGGGGGTGATTTCCTTTGATGATCGGTATGGTTCTTTGATGGAGCTGCTACGTCAGATGATTTTTCGGCGGGTACGGCAACTGGCTGCGGTTGAAGATCCGCATGGTGAGCAATCGCTGGAGCTGGCGCGGAGTTTGTTTAGTGAGGATTTTGGCAGACTTAACGCGTCGCGGCCGTTCGCCGCCTGGTGGGAGGACGTGCTGGTTAGTCCGTTTGTTTCTTGGAAGGGATTGTGGTGTTATCATGAGGTGCTGACGTTGCTGGAGCAGGCGGACTGCGAGTTTTACAGTTCGTCGCCGCGGTGGGTTTCGGTGGATAATTTTACCTGGTATAAAAATGTTGCTGAGCGCAACTGTCGCCATGAGCGGATTCTGAAAGAATGGAACAATTGTTTCGCTTATTTCCTGACCGGACTGGTGATCGAGGCGGGAGCCATTGGACCGGCACCGGCGGAGGTTGTGGAATCGGTTGATGAGTTGATAAAAAAGATTTCAGGCTTTGTGTTTTCGGATGATGTTTTGGTGGATGAATTGCACTGGCCCGAACCGCTGGGTGAGTATCTGGGTGGTTGTCGGGACGCCAGGATAGTTGCGGTGAGCCGCGAGATGAAAGCGATGTTTGAGGCGATTCAGGCAGACGATCTGGAAAAGGTTCGTGCCGGTTACCAGCAGACGAAATTTTTGCGAAATCTCTGGGGAACGCATGGTCATTATATTAGTTTTGTAAAAGCATAAAACGGAAACTTTAACAAACAGGAATTAATTGTTATGGACGGACAAAGCAGAACAGCGATGACCGAGTTTTATTCGGAACTGCTGGAGGCGCATGGCCCGACAAAAGAGGCGATTGCTTACAGCAATGAAAAGCAACAGGCCACCAGGTATGCGTTAATGGCAGAGATCGGACCGATGGGGCGGGAAAGTTCGGTGTTAGATATCGGGTGCGGCTTGGGGCATTTTTGTGAATACCTCAGAGAGCATGGCTGGGAAGGTAAATACCTGGGCGTGGACATCAATCCGGATATGGTTCAGGCGGCGCAGGAGCGGTTGCCCGGTGAGGGTTTTGTGTGTGGGGATATATTGAGCGAAGAGTTCGGCTGCAAAAGCGATTTTGTTTTTTGCGGGGCTACCATTCAACACCGGCCGAAACACGGTGATCCGCAGGAATATCTGGAGCGGATGGCGGAAAAAATGTTTGAATTGACAAATGTCGGGCTGGCTTTTGATATTTTCTCAGCCAGGGGTATTACTTTTCGGCGGGAACATCATCTTTATGTGGATCCGATGGAATTGCTTGCTTTTTGTTATCAGCTGACGGGTCGGGTGGTGTTGCGAAATGACTGCAGGCCTTATGAGTTGATGGTTTATCTTTTCAAGGATGAGAGCAGAGAAGACTTAAACATTTATTCGAGTTGGGCAGCTCGCCCGCCGCAGTTTGTCTGAAAGGATTCCGGGCTGATTTATACCCAATGGGTATATCCCTCCCTAAATCTTTATGCATACGGCTATTCTACATTTTTCTATGTCTGAATTAACCAAACAGAGAGTTTCTGTTCCGCAGATGGGGATTCTGTGGCAGAGCGTGGAAATTACACCGTCAGAATAGAACGGCAGAGAGCCAGCGAAAGGGTGGGGGAATCGCCGTAAGTGTTTGATAACAGTGGGATATGAAAACGCCCAGCCATTTGCATGACTGGGCGTTTCCGTTAACTTGAACAGGGCGTTTTTACGCACCTGATTGATTTTGGCTCCCCGAGTAGGACTCGAACCTACGACCTAGCGGTTAACAGCCGCTCGCTCTACCAATTGAGCTATCGGGGAAAACAATAGTCTCTTCGCTATCAAATTTTCACTATCATCGGCCAAATCGGCCAATCTCCACGAAAAATATCGCAGCACCATATTTTATAAGCTGAAAATCGTTTGTCAAGTGCTTAGCCGGGTTTTTCTAAGAGCAATAAATCCTTATTCCAGGCGACTTTAGCTCATTTAACCTCGCCCGGCTGATCCAGCTCCAGGTCCGCCAGCATCTGAAAATCATCCTCAGACCGTCGCCCCTGGGTGGTTAGATAATTTCCCACCATCGTGCTCGACGCCCCGGCAAAGAACATCCAGCTTTGCATATCACGCAGCGTAACCTCCCGCCCGCCTGCTACCTTGATCTGCTTGTCCGGCAGCACAAACCTAAGCATGGCAATGATTTGCAGCGCTTCCATCGGCTTGAGCAAGGATCGATCGCCCAGTGGAGTACCGGGGATGGGATTGAGGAAATTCACCGGAACGGTGTCCACCTCCAACTCACGTAACGTAAATGCAAGTTCCACACGGTCTCGCAGTGTTTCACCCAGTCCGAAGATGCCGCCGCAGCAGACCTTCATGCCGGCTGCTTTGGCGGCACGGACGGTTTTGATTCGATCATCGTAATTATGAGTCGAAACGATACCTGGGAAAAACCGGCGTGAGGTTTCCAGATTGTGGTTGTAGCGGCGGACTCCCAGCTGATAAAGCCGCTGGGCCTGTTGCTCATCCAGGCACCCCAGCGAGGCGCAGCATTGCAGGTTATGGCGGCGGGAAATTTCACGGATGGTTTCCGCCAGGCGATCTATCTCTTTGTCAGTGGGGGTTTTACCGCTGGTTACCAGGCCGAAGGAATTGACCCCAAGTTGAACAGCAGACTCGGCGGCTCCGAGCAAATCGGCAGGTTCGGCTTTGAAGGGCTTGATGTTGGTATCGTAGCGGGCGGACTGGGCGCAAAAGCGGCAGTCTTCCGGGCAGCTGGCGGTTCGGGCCGAGGCGATAGCACAGAGGGAGATTTTTGGACCCAGGCACTGGATGCGAATTTGATTGGCCCAGAGGAACAATTCATAGCG
>DAOWAK010000197.1 GCA_030634605.1 Sedimentisphaerales bacterium | reverse complement strand
TTTGTAGCGAGAGCGCGGGATTTTTTCGTCTGGCAAGGAGCGAAGAATCGGGCATATTGGTGAATATTCCCGGTTTTTCGCGACGACGACCAGACGGAAAACAGACCCGCTCGTAGCCAAAATGAATTTTTAGAGGTTCCCAAATGCCTAATCACTGATTCGTTCTCCCGAAATAAAATCCCCTGAAGCTTTATTACTCCGTTACACCCGCTCAATAATAGAGTTATCTCCCGGATTTAGCAATTTTTAACTGCAAAAGAAATAGTTGGGCCGACCCAGCGACAAAACGACAAAAACATGCGTATCCTACTGTAAATAATGCAATTACATCAAAATTTCCCGACCGACACCCCAGCTTTGCCTCTCATAAATCAAACTGACACACACAACGGTTGAATTTCTCACCCAACCGGCTATGATTGAGTGATGCTGAATAACAACGATAAAGAATCGCCAAATAAATCCGAAAACAATGCCAAAAGCATCTTCGCCAGAATGCGCGAAGGACATTACGCTGCCCGACCCGGCATCGCCACTGCGGTCCTGGCCGTGGTGCTCGGCCTTACCCTGATCGCCGCTCAGATGCTGGTCTCTTCCCAAGGCATTCAGACCCAGGCTCGCCAAAACGCCTCAATCATCATCGGCAACGTCGCCGCCCGCGGCTTGTCCGGCATCCTCACGCCCGACACCCGCTTTTACCTGCTCTCCTCCGATAACAAAACCGTCGGTTTTTCCGCCATCCACTTCGAAATCGGCACTTCGCCCTCCGGACAAACAATCATCAGCGGCAAAGAACTCTCTTTCCGGGCCGGTAATAACGAACTCTCCAATAGCGAATTCGTCATCGCTGATGACCTGAGTTGGCATAATTACAAAAGGAATTACACCCTAACCCTGGACAATGTCCCAACCAACCTTACCGTTAGATACCAGTGCAAAAATAACTTATTGCGATTCACTTTATCCCAAGGCCGCTCAACCCAATCCCTGCCACCGTTGAAAATTTCCCGCGAAAATCTGGTACCGATGCCCCTGATCGATTTCTTTTCCAGCCTGGCCGCCGACCTGCAGGGCAAGGAAGGAACCTTCTTTTCCTTTATCAACCCGGATTTCGCCCTTACCGAGACCGAGCCGATCCTGGACCTCCAGGTTCAAAACGGCGGCAAAATCCCCAAAGACATTAAACAAAATCATCCCGACGGAATTGCTGTCAAAACGCAGTTCCTGCAACTGGACCGCCGCCAGACAATTTATTACGATCGGGACCATTACCTTATCTGGCAGAAAGACCAACCCAAACCCGAACAAATTCACCAGGCCGTTACCCGCGACGCCATCCTCCAACAATTTCCCCAGGCCCAGGAACTGCTGGCGACGTGGCCTCATGATCAGGCAGACATATAAAATGAAGATTTATAAAAAAATACTGCTCATCCTTATCGTTTTACTCCTGGCCGGCTTCGCAGTTGCTCAAGAGCAATCCACCCCGTCCAAGCCGTCAACTCCGTCGGCTCAATCTACCCAACCTACGCCACTGCCGATAAGCTTACTGGACACCGCTTACATTAACATCCGCAACGGTTTCTCGGTCCGTCCGCCTCTGGGTAGCCAATTAGCTACCTCTGAGGAAAATCTTGACAACTCCCCAACCCCCGACAACGGCAACGATGACGATGCCGACGACACTGCCGAAAAAACCGATGCTCCTGAAAGCACCGTTACTACCGACGGCAATCTGCCTAACCTGATCGCCGGCTGGAATCTGCTGAAATTTCCTGAAAGCAAAGAACTGGTTCGTTTCCACCACGCCGCCGCCCAACGCACGCTCGTGGTCTGCCTGCTCGCCGCCAAAAGAAAATCAGACATCGAAAAAGTACTCCAGGCCCGATTGGATTTCTGGCAAAAATTCTCGCAAAACGCCCAGGTCCAGTCCCAAACCAACACCCGGATCAAAGATCAACCCGCCGCCCTGTTAACCATCAAATGGCAGCCCGACCCCAGCCAACCACTCCACCAGATCGTTCGCGAAACCATCATCCAGGCCGAGGACAAACGCTTTTTCCTGCTGGCCCTTATCGAAGCCAATCCCGACCAGGCCGTCAAACCCTCCATCCAGGCTCTCTCTGCTGCTGTCATCAGAAATTTCACCTGCTTTGGAAAAACCGAAGAAGGCCGACGCTGGCTCGAAGCCCGCAAAAACGCTCAGGCCGCCCTGGAAAACCTCAAATTCAGCCAGGCCAAACTCATCCTCTCCACCCCGGCTTCCTATCGAATCCTCCGCGATTCAAAGGACATCGGGTTCTACCAGATTGGTGAATCCCTCAATAACCAATCCGACAATTCCACCATCACCATAAAGAGCGCCGCCTTTGTTAACAATTCCGCTGATGCCCAGCTCCTGCTCCGCCTGCTCGGCTGGGCCCGCTCAGCCACCAGCCAAACCGACGAAAATCCACTTCCCGCCGGCACCTACAGCTTCAATGCCGAATTCACCCTCAAAAAATCTCTAAAGCACGAAAACTTCTCCTGCAAATTCATCAACCTCGACAATCGCCAGTTCGGACACACCGAAACCGGCTCGTTCATCAACGCCAAACTCGATGTCCAACGCTTCGACGATCCCCAAAATCCCGACAAAGTATTCACCGAATCCTTAAAAGCCGACGAAAGATTATTCCTGACCTCAACTCTGGCCCAACTGCTGACCCGAATGATATCCTACAAACTCAACGACGAATTCGTCTTCCAGCTTTACAGCAACCGCTCGGTCCGCTACCACTTCCTCCACGTCGCCGGCACCTCCTCACTGAACGTTGCCGCCGCCAACAAATCAACCGACGCCCCAGCCAAAGAAACTGACACTCCCACCGAGAAAAAAGCCGCTCCCCAGAAAATAAGAACTTATCACCTGATTTCCCAGACCGGACCCGACGGCCCCGTCGTCGAAACCTGGATCGATGAAAAAGGCAACCTGCTCAAACTCCACGCCAACAACGGCTTGACCCTGCTGCGCTGCACCACCGAAAAAATCAACCAACTCTGGCCCGAAGCCGCCCAAAAAACATCACTTGATAACTGACACAAAATGCAATGCAAAATATCGATTAGTTGAAAGGTAAATCCCAATGGCTGACATCACCAAAGAAGTTGTTATCGTTGGCGCCGGTCCCGCCGGACTCGGTGCAGCTCTCTATTCCGCCCGCGACCGCTACGACACCGTCGTCCTCGACAAATTCGTACCCGGCGGACAGATTAACCTCACCGACCGCATCGAAAATTACCCCGGCATCGCCCAGATCAGCGGCCCCGACATGGTAACCGCCCTGCAGCAACAAACCGAATCCTTCGGCGCCCAGATCAAAATCAATTCTGAAGTAATCTCCCTCACCCGCCGCGACAACGGCACCCTCGTCGTCCAGACCGACGACGATACCTACCTCGCCAAAGTCGTCATCCTCACCCCCGGCAGCGACTATCGACACCTCGGCGTCCCCGGCGAAGAAGAATTCCGCCAGGCCGGCGCCGGCGTCAGCTATTGCGGCACCTGCGACGCACCCTTTTTCAAAGACAAAGACGTCATCGTCGTCGGCGGCGGTAACGTCGCCGTCGAAGACGCTCTCCACCTGGCAAAGTACTGCAAAAAAGAAAGAGTCGGCATGTTACTTCTTAAACAAACTCTAAAACTAAAGCGCCTTCCAATTGTAAACTTTGCCGCAGGAGGAATAGCCACGCCGGCAGACGCGGCAATGATGATGCAGCTCGGTTGTGACGGCGTATTCGTGGGCTCGGGAATCTTCAAGTCCGATGATCCTG
>DAOWAK010000235.1 GCA_030634605.1 Sedimentisphaerales bacterium | reverse complement strand
GATATCTTAAGGGTACCTCTAATAATTCCTGTAGGATGGGCTTTAGCCCATGCTGAGTCGTTGCAATCGACGTTTTGATAAGCAAAAAATCGATTTCCAGAGATTCCCTTAACTCAAACTGACCGAACAGCAAGAAATTGTGATGGTAAGGCTTTTGTTGGCAAACGTTTACGTGAATATGTTACGGCAGCACCAATAGTTGTTCAGTCGTCAATAAAATCGCTGGATGCCCGTTTTCACGGGCATGACAAGTCGAATCAGTCAGTTTGAGTTAAATTTGAGTTAAAAAAGCCTTGACCTAAACGGATAAAATGTGTTTTAATAAGGTCTCGAGGTGTTCTTTTTGTATGATAAATGAAAAGCCAAACTTTTACTGCAACTTCTGGTGGTGCTATTGGCCCTGCTTCAGGCCCGGTGATTAGCGTCCATTCTATATATTATGGAAAACCAAACCGCGGCCTTGAACAAAATTCAGGTCGCGGTTTTTTTGTGTCTGTAAGTGTGAAACTGAAAAACGAGGATAAACATGGCTAAAGAAACCTTCACAACCAAAGGCGGAATCAAAGTTGTTCGTACCAAAGAACAAGTCGAAATTTCTCAGGCACTGGCGGATGTTTATAAAAACATCGACCGGGCCAAAGGCGCGATACTGGCCAGCGACTATGAGTACCCTGGTAGATATTCGCGCTGGGATATCGGTTTTATTGATCCGCCGGTGGAGATGATCAGCCGAGCCCGGGAGTTTACTTTGCGGGCGCTCAACCAGCGCGGTAAGGTAATCCTAACCATGCTGGCCCCGGCGGTCACTCAAAACGAGCACGTCGAAAGTTTTGTTGTTAATGAAGACGAGATCAACGGCGTCGTCAAATGCATGGCTGATGATTTCACTGAGGAACAGCGCAGTAAGCAGCCGAGCATTTTCTCGGTACTGCGCAGCCTGTGCGATTTGCTGGCGTGCGAGGATGAATATCTGACCATGTTCGGAGCGTTCGGTTACGATCTGGTTTTCCAGTTTGAACCGATAAAATTCAAACATAACCGCAAAGACGCCGGGCCGGACTGTCACTTGTTCCTGGCCGACCGCATTGGTGCTATCGACCATCAGCTGCGTGTCGGTTTCCGTCTGGCGTACGAATTTGAGACAGCTGACGGGGCCACCACTGACGGCCTGGCTGTGGAGGGCGTTCGTAATGAACTCAACCGGCGTATCACCACGACCGATATCCAGTGTGACCACGAAAAGGGTGAATATGCGGAGAAGGTGAAGAAAATTCGCGAGGGCTGCCGAATTGGCGATTATTTTGAGGTTGTGCTCAGTCAGGTTTTCAGCGTGAAATGTGGCTACTGGCCTTCGGAAATCTTCGCCCGGCTGCGAAAAAACAATCCCAGCCCTTATGATTTTCTGATTAATCTCGGCGATGAACAACTCGTTGGTGCCTCGCCGGAAATGTTCGTTCGCGTCGAAGGCTCCGATGTGGAAACCTGTCCCATTTCCGGCACCGTTCGCCGCGGCGGCTCGCCTATGGAAGACGCCGAACAGATTCGCACTCTGCTGACTTCCAAAAAAGATGAATCGGAACTGACCATGTGTACCGATGTGGACCGCAACGACAAATCCCGCGTTTGTGTCCCCGGTTCAGTCCAGCTTGTCGGACGCCGGCTGGTGGAAAGTTATTCCAAGCTGTTCCACACCGTCGATCACGTCAAGGGCAAGCTCCGCGACGACTGCGATATGTTTGACGCTTTTCTGTCGCACATGTGGGCCTGCACTTTGACGGGCTCTCCCAAACCCACCGCCATGCAGACTATCGAAAACCTGGAAAACAGCCCGCGTCGGTGGTACGGCGGTTGCGTGGGATTGTTCACCTTTAACAAACAATTGAACACCGGTATCACCATTCGCACTATCCACCTCAAAGACGGCATGGCTGCTGTGCGCGCCGGGGCAACCCTGCTTTACGATTCGGTACCGGACGAGGAAGAACTGGAAACCCACGTCAAAGCCTCCGCCTTTTTGCAGGCGGTTACCCGAGACGAGTACCAGAGTGTTTCTTTCGCTGAAACCCTGGTCAAGCCCGGCCCGGGCAAACGCGTTTTGTTTGTCGACAATCAGGACAGCTTCGTTCACACCCTGGCCAATTACGTCCGCCAGACCGGCGTCGAGGTTATCACCCTGCGGACCGGTTTTGCCGAAAGTAAACTGGACGAGATCAAGCCTGATATGGTTTTTATCTCACCCGGCCCCGGACGACCCGAAGATTTTAACGTGCCCCAACTGGTCGATTGGGCGGTCAAACGCCAGCTGGCGGTTTTTGGCGTCTGCCTGGGCCATCAGGGTATCGGAGAGTATTTTGGTGCCCAACTGGATGTGCTCGACGAGCCTATGCACGGCAAAGATTCACCCATTCACCATGAAGACAACGGTATTTTTCGCAACGTGCCCAATCCCTTTACAGCTGGGCGATATCACAGCTTGTTTATCAAGCCTGATTCCGTCCCTGATTGCCTCCGCGTAACAGCCAAAACCGACGACGGCGTCATCATGGGCATGGCTCACAAAGAATTACCCGTCGCCTCGGTCCAGTTCCATCCCGAGTCGATTTTAACCTTGCAGAACGACATCGGCTTGAAGATAATCTCTAATGTCATGGATACACTAATCTAAAAGATTTTTTAACACAGCAGTTCTGTGTCCTCTGTGGCTAAATTATGGGAGAATAACATGTTACGGGAATTTACTGAGAAGATTCTGAGCGATGAAGACTTGAGTTTTGACGACGCTCAAGCCGCTCTGAACGGCATTCTGGACGGCAATTGCCATGAAGTTGAAATCGCCGGTTTTCTGACCGCCCTGGCTGCCAAAGGCGAAACCGCATCCGAGGTTGCCGGCATGGCCCGGTCGCTGCGCGATCACGCGGTGCCGGTTCGGCCCAAGACCGGTCCGCTGGTGGACGTGGTTGGAACCGGCGGTGACGGTCAGTCAACTTTCAACATCAGCACCACCGCCGCTCTGGTAGCTGCCGGTGCCGGGGTGAAAATCGCTAAACACGGCAACCGGGCCATCACCAGCAAGTGCGGCTCGGCTGATGTGCTAGCGGGGCTGGGTGTAAAAATCGACGCCGCTCCGGAAGTAATCGAAAAATGCATCGACGAGGCTAACATCGGTTTTATGTTCGCACCCTGCCATCATCCCACCATGAAATACGTTCAGCCGATCCGCAAAGCACTTGGTTTTCGAACGGTTTTCAACGTGCTGGGTCCGCTGGCAAATCCGGCTCAGGCACCACTGATGATTGTCGGCGTCGCCAAATCTTATCTGCTCGATATCATGGCTGATGCGTTGAATCTGCTCGGTGTCGAACGGGCCATGGTTGTGCACGGCGAAGGTATGGACGAATTT
>DAOWAK010000316.1 GCA_030634605.1 Sedimentisphaerales bacterium | reverse complement strand
ATGTTCTGCCCCAAGAATACTGGATTCCCGCCTGCGCGGGAATGACATAGTGTGGGACGTTATTTTGCTGGGCGTTCTTAACGGCCCCTTTTAGGGGCCTTCCTCATACCACCGGCTCTGCCGGTGGTCGCTGATTTCTAAACAAATTTGAATTTATCAATGTTCAAAATATTAAAACAGTTTCGAATGTTTTGGGCAAAATGAACGACTGGGATTTCGAAGCATTGGAATGTGGAAAGCCTGGATGCCCGATCAAGCCGGGCATGACAAGCCGGGCATGACAAGTCGGATACAATGACGAATGACGAAGCTCGAAATTTTAATCAAATTCGACACGGAGCGCGGCGTAGAGTCCGGCACTGAAAGTTGACTAGTATGAAGTTATTTTTTTTGTGTCTGGTGTATATGGCGGTGGCGGCGGTGCCGATGGTGGTGGGGGTGTTTCGGCCGGGCATGAATTATTACCACAAGGCCAAGGTGGCTGATATGGTTTACGGTCGGGCGCATCAGCCTTTTGTGCGTCGGCAGTTGGTTCCGGTAATGGTTCGGGGCGGGGCAGCGTTGATGCCGGCGGCGATGCGTGGTCAGCTTGAGGAGAGATTCGCGAAATCCGAACTGGTCAAGCGGTTAGGGTGGGATGCTGAGTATGCGGGTGAATTTGTTGCGGCGATAATCCTGATGTATGGTGCGATGCTGGGATTTTTGCTGGTATTAAGGTTGTTTTTGGTGCAGTTTTTTGAGTTGTCAGGGATAAAATCGCATGGTGTCGCTTTGGCGACGGGATTGTTGTTGCCGGCGACGTTTTGCGGGGTGCTTTATATATATGATTTTTCCCAGTTATTGCTGTTTACGACGGGGGCGCTTTTGATGGGGCAGAGGCGCTGGGGGCTTTTTTACCCGGTTTTTATTCTGGGGTGTTTGAATAAGGAAACGACGATTCTGCTGCCGGTGGTTTTTGCTTTGTATCATGGGTGGCGGACTTTGCGGTGGGAGAATTTGAGGCATTTTCTGGGGCAGATGGCTTTGGGGCTGGCAATGGCTTTGATGCTTAGCTGGCTATTTCAGGGTAATCCGGGCGGTGCAGCGGAATGGCATTTGGAGCGTAATCTGCATCTGAGCCTGAGCGGTCTGGGATGGGCGCGTTTGATTATTTTGATTGTGGTGGTGGCTTTATGTCTGGTGAGGATATTGAAAGCGCCGGTGTTTTTGAGGCGGGGGTGGCTGGCGACGATGCCGATTTTACTGGTTGCTACCCTTTTTCTGGGATATATTGATGAGTTGCGAGATTATTATGAAGCGCTGCCCTTTGCGGTGGGGCTGATATTGCTGACGCTGGGTGCTAAATTAAAAGGAACGGATGAATCATTGAGTTCCAGTGCAATTACAGCGAGCAATTAAAGTGAAGAATAACTGCAGGGAACCTCTAAAAATTCATTTTGGCTACGAGCGGTTATTTTTCCGTCTGGTCATCGTCGCGAAAAACCGGGAATATTCACCAATATGCCCGATTCTTCGCTCCTTGCCAGCCGAAAAAATCCCGCGCTCTCGCTGCAAAAGCAATTATTAGAGGTACCCTGTAAAAGTTAACAAGGAGTTTTGTTGTGAAGGTTACGGTAGTTGGAGTTGGATACGTGGGATTGGTGGCGGCGGCTTGTATGGCAGAGGTGGGCAATCATGTGGTTTGTGTGGACAGCGACCGCAAGAAGATCAAGGATCTCAAGAACGGCATCATTCCGATTTACGAGCCTGGGCTGACTGAGATTGTTAAACATAATTACGAGGCGGGGCGGCTGATTTTTACGACGGACCTGAAAGAGGGAGTGGACAATTCGCTGGTGATTTTTCTGGCGGTGGGGACGCCGTCGGCGGATGACGGATCGGCGGACATTTCGGCGATTTTGGGGGTGGCGGGAGATATAGCTGAGGTGATGACGGAGTATCGGATCATTGTTACCAAGAGCACGGTTCCGGTGGGTACGGCTCAGAAGGTTTGTGCTATTATGGGCAAGAAGACCGAGAAGCCATTTGATTATGTGAGCAACCCGGAGTTTCTTAAGGAAGGTGCGGCGGTGGATGACTTTCTTAAACCGGACCGGGTGATTATCGGGACGGAGAATCCGGCGGTGATGGAGAT
>DAOWAK010000251.1 GCA_030634605.1 Sedimentisphaerales bacterium | reverse complement strand
TTTTTTTTTAATTATGCAAAACCGTACGTTAGCGAAACCCCATTTTGGGGCCGAAATACTGGATTCCCGCTTTCGCGGGAATGACAAAAAGTCGCTTCCGCAACAGGAACTAGCTATTCGGAGTATTATAGAATTCACAGCATCTGGATTCCCGCTTCCGCGGGAATGACGATGTTGGTTTTTGGCTTGAAATCCCTGTTAATCATGCCGCCAGATTTTCTTAACGCACCCCTTAAAAACTTACTAGCAAGCTTTGAATTGACGTGTCAGCGACATTGAATTATGATAATAATCGGTGGAAACCATAACAAAAAATCGACAATCCGGTTTTACCCTGATCGAGGCTTTGGTGGCAAGTCTGATTCTCGCGATTGCAGCTGTGGTACTGTGCGGGCTGTGCAGTCGCTGTATGGTTAACAACAAACGCGGACTGGAATACGAACAGGCCTGTCGGCTGCTCGATGAGGTGCTCGATAAATCGGCCACTATCTGGCTGGATAAACTAATCTCGTCCGAAAAATTTTCCGGTGATTTTGACGAACGTTATCCCAACTATCAATATCAGATCGAATCCGAACTAACCGACGATCCCCAGTTGCATAAAGTAAGCGCCACTGTTACCTGGCAGGTGCTGGAGAACAGCTACAAGGTCAGCACTTCAACCCTGATCTACACCGGCGGCGAACTTACAACAGCAACGGCGCCATAGAACCATGAAAGCAAACCGGCAAAATAATTCTGGATTCACCCTGGTCGAACTGATGCTCGCCACCGTGATCGGATCGCTGGTGGTGGTCGTTGCCCTGTCGGCTTATCGCAACGTATCGCACAGCCGAGCCGAAGCTGATTATTATTCACGGCTCATGGCTCACGGTCGTTACGCGTTGGACCACATCCGGAACGATCTGGCAAACTTCTACCCCGACAAAACTGAAAGCGGCATCAGCTTTGTCGGGACCCCCACCACCACCGCCGCGGACAACCACGCCGACCGGCTGCGATTTTATATTGCAGCGGAGCCAAAAATCGAAAAAAACCTGGATCTCTACACAGTAGGTTCTCCAGAAGATACCGCCGGTGACCTTTATGAAATCGAATACCAATTGAAATTTAACGAAGATGACAAAACCGCTGCACTGTATCGCCGCATCGGTCCCCTGATTAATCCCCAGCAGGGTAACCCCGGCGGACGTTCGACCCAAATCGCCCAAAATATCAAATCCCTGCAATTCGAGTATTATGAAAAATCATCCGACCTCTGGATTTCTCAATGGCAGAACGATCAGGCGGCTCCGGAGTTGGTTCGGGTGAGCATGTTGCTCAGCGACGATTCACAGAATAAATATAAACCGGTGATGCTCAGCCAGGAAATTGCCCTGCAGCGTAGAACCTGTGATTGGTTTGACTATGAAAATCAACAAATTGACCCAACAGAGCCGACCACACCGTAACACCCAAACAAATCGCGCCATGGTACTGGTGCTGGTTTTGTGGGTGTTGGTGGTGCTGACCCTGCTCGTTCTTGCCCTGGCTCACAACACCCGCCTGGACAATACCATCCGGCAGACGGCCCGCGATCGCATCAGCGCCCGCTGGCTGGCCCGGGCCGGCGTTCAACGGGCGGTCAGCTTTCTGAACGACGATGACGGCCGGACCGATTCGCCTGACGATTTCTGGTATGACAGCGAAACTCTGTTCAAAGAATCTCCGCTGGCGGACGGTCACTATACCTTGCAAGCCGACCGTTTTTTGCCGGGTAACAATTGTGCCTGGGGTGTTGTGGATGAGGCTGCCAAGCTCAACATCAACACCGCCACCGCCGAGTCTCTGGCCAAGCTGCCGGAAATGACCGAGGCCCTTGCCGAGGCTATCGTCAACTGGCGAACTTCATCGGACAGTGAGAGACCTGCTGATTCGGTCGATCCGGGCGAACTGATGACCACTCCAGCAAAATCATCCCGACGTCGGCTACTGACCATCCGAAATCTGCTCCAGATTGAGGGCGTTACTCCTGAGGTGCTTTACGGAGAAGATCTGAACCTTAACGGTTTGCTGGAAACCAACGAAAACGACGGCGATCTGACCGCCCCGCCTGACAATAAGGACGGCGTCCTGGACCGTGGGCTGCTCGCTTATGTTACCGTCTATTCCTTCGATAACAATATCGACGGCTATCAACGCGAACGCGTCAATATCAACCTGGCGGCCGCCGCTGAACTGATGGATCTTCTGGAACTCAGCGAAGGTAACGCCAACTGGATAGAAGAAAATCGCGGCGGGGGCTTTCTGAGCATTGCTGAAATTCTTCCCGACGGTGCATCTCTGGAGGGTGCCGCCGACATTGAAATCGACGACGCTCCCGACCTGAGCACTGACTCGGGGACGACTCCCGAAATTGCTCCGCAAAGCGTTTCCACCCTGAAAACTAAAACCTTGGCTCAGCCAAAAGCCGCCGCCGGGGATCAACAAAAAGCCACGGGCTCGGCAGATGAAGAAAAACCCATCGAGCCGCTGGACACTACCACGTTTCGACGCATTGCCGATCGCATCACCACGATCGAAGCTGAAAAAATACCCGGCCTGATCAACATCAACACCGCATCCCTGGATATTCTGAAAACCCTGCCTGAATTAAAACGTGAAATGGCTGAAAAAATCATCGACCGTCGTCAGGTACTTCAAGAAGGTTTCACCAGCGTCGCCGAACTGCTCACCGTCGAAGACATGTCCGTGTCGCTATTCAAGCAAATTGCCCCGCTGGTCACGGTCCGCAGCAACACTTTCACCATCCGCAGCATCGGCCGTGTCGAGCGTTCCGGATTATCTCATCAAGTCGAAGCAGTGGTAATCAGACAATCCTCCCCATCAGCCCCGATCTACTGGATCTACTGGAAAGAAAATCGATAACGCCGGCTGTCACCCCCCTACCCCGGTCATTTCGGTAATGAGCCTTTGGGATTCCCCTGAATCTAAAGGGAACCTCTAAAAATTCATTTTGGCTACGAGCGGGTCTGTTTTCCGTCTGGTCGTCGTCGCGAAAAACCGGGAATATTCACCAATATGCCCGATTCTTCGCTCCTTGCCAGTCGAAAAAAGGCTTTCCAGCCGTCCGCCAGGACCGCTCTCGCTACAAAA
>DAOWAK010000006.1 GCA_030634605.1 Sedimentisphaerales bacterium | reverse complement strand
TCAAAAATATGATTACCGGAGCGGCCCAGATGGACGGGGCGATTCTGGTGGTTTCGGCAGCAGATGGTCCGATGCCTCAGACTCGCGAGCACGTGCTTCTGGCTCGTCAGGTAAACGTGCCGGCATTGGTGGTTTTCATGAACAAATGCGACCTGGTAGATGATGATGAACTGCTGGAGCTGGTAGAGCTGGAAATTCGTGAGCTGCTGAGCAAGTATGATTTTCCGGGTGACGATATTCCGATCATTCAGGGTTCGGCCAGTATCGCGATCGAGCATCCGGAAGATCCGGAAAAAACCAAGTGCATCCAGGAATTGATGGACGCGATCGACAATTATATTCCGGAGCCGAAGCGTGAGACGGACAAACCGTTCCTGCTGCCGATTGAAGACGTGTTCTCGATCAAAGGTCGCGGAACTGTTGGCACCGGTCGTATCGAACGTGGCGAGATCAAGACGGGTTCGGAAGTTGAGATTGTTGGTCTGGTCGATACTCGCAAGTCCACGGTTACCGGCGTAGAGATGTTCAATAAGACGCTGGATTACGGGCAGGCGGGTGACAATGTTGGTTGTCTGCTTCGTGGTGTGGAAAAGGAAGATCTTCAGCGTGGGCAGGTGTTGGCAGCTCCGGGGAGTATTACGCCTCATACCAAGTTTGAAGGTGAGATTTACGTGCTGACCAAGGAAGAGGGCGGCAGGCATACGCCGTTCTTTACGGGCTACCGTCCGCAGATGTATTTCCGGACGACGGACGTAACGGGCAGCTTGAAGTTGATGGGTGAAGCAGAGATGTGCATGCCGGGCGACAACGTAACTGTTGAAGCGGAAATCATTTATCCCATTGCGATGGAAGAAGGATTGCGATTTGCGGTACGTGAAGGCGGTCGTACGGTGGGTGCCGGCGTGGTTACGAAGGTTATTGAATAAAACGGCTGCGATTGAGGGAATTCCTTTTGGGAAATCCCTTGAGATCGGCAGATAAGCTGGTTATAATAGCAGGGCTTGGCGGAGAATCCCTAGGGTTTTCCGCCAAGTCGTGATTTAATTTTTTAATGTGGCAGCCTAGAGGGTAATTTAGGTTGCCGAGAAGGTTGTAATAGTTACCGAGTGAAAGATCGGCCATGGCCAAGAAAACAAAAAGAGAATATTTCTGGATGGAGTGCACTGAGTGCGGTGAGCGTAATTACCGTACGGAAGTCAATACGATGGGTGGTGTACCGAAGCTGGAATTGAAGAAGTTTTGTAGTCGGGATCGAAAACGAACTGTCCATAAGTTGCGGCGTAAATAACCCGTAGAACGGGAATACCCAAAGGGTATGATATTACCTGGCAGGGCCGATTTCAAGGGCTGTCAGATTTATGTTTATTAAATGGACAACATGGAAATTTTCAAAGCGATGGGATAAATATGTAGGTCAGTAGCTCAATTTGGCAGAGCGACGGTCTCCAAAACCGTAGGTTGGGGGTTCGATTCCCTCCTGACCTGGTGGAGAGTAGATATGAAATTACAGTTTTACAAGAAGGGGCAGGGTTATTACACCCGGCTCTGTACAGCGGTTGGTTGCGGAATACTGGCGGCTCTGGCGTGTTATAGTTTGTGGAATAAGCTGGATGCTATTGCACCTGGCGAGACGGTCAGTGAGGCGACCAAGACGTGGTTGCGAACCGGGATACCTGCGGCGTTGTTTTTGATATTGGCCTGGGTGATTTTCAAGGGTGTTAATTCGATAAAATTTGCTGACTTTTTAATTGCTACCGAGGGCGAGATGAAGAAGGTTTCGTGGTCGACCCGGAAAGAGATCGTTGCATCAACCAAGATTGTGATTATCTCGGTGTTTTTGATGGCGATTATTCTGGCGTCGGTAGATTTTGGATTTGCCTGGTTGTTTAACAAAATGGGTATTTTGAAGGTAATGGGCTAACAATAAACAGGGTCTTAGCAGTGCCTGAATCTCAGACAATAAAAAGATGGTACGTGTTGCGGGTTGCTTCCAATCGCGAGGAGCAGGTTCGGGATGCTCTGGTGCGCAAGGTGGAAGTGGAGGCTTTACACGAGCAGGTGGGTCGGATTATAGTTCCGACGGAGCGTGTGAAGCGTGTTCGCGGCGGGCAACAGCGGGTTTACGAGCGCAAGCTATACCCGGGTTACGTTTTTGTGGAAATGGCCCCGGCGGAAGACGGCAGTGTACAGGAAGAAGCTTGGTTTGTAATCAAGGAGACGGTCGGGGTGGGCGATTTTATCGGGACCGAGGGTAAGCCCAGTCCGATGAGTGCGGCTGATGTTTCCAAGATTTTGAATCAGGTTGAGAGTAACGAGGAATCGCCGACGATTCAGATGGAATTCAGCAAGGGCGACCGGATTAAGGTCAAGGGAGGCTCTTTCGAAGGATTTGAAGGTGATGTCGAGGACATTGATTCGGAGAAGGGTACGGTTCGGGTGATCGTAACGATATTTGGTCGTGCGACGCCTTTGGATATTGAATATTGGCAGTTGGAGAAGGTTTAAGCTTTAACAGGTAATTGCGATTTCAGGTTGGTCAAAAAAGACAAGGTATTAAGAAGCGATGGCAAAAAAAGCATTAACTACACAAATCAAGATTCAGGCGCCGGGCGGGCAGGCTACCCCGGCACCTCCGATTGGTCCGGCATTGGGTCAGCACGGCGTTAATATTGGACAGTTTGTTTCGCAGTTCAATGAGCGCACCAAAGATAAAAACGGGATGATTGTACCGGTGATCATCAATGTTTATCATGATAAGTCATTTGATTTTATTGTGAAGAGTCCTCCGGCGGCGGAGTTGCTCAAGCAGGCGGCAGGTATTGTCAAGGGCAGCGGCGTACCCAATAAGGAGAAGGTGGGCACGGTTAGCCGGGAGCAGCTGGCGACGATAGCCAAGACCAAGTTTGATGATTTGAACGCTTTTACGATTGAATCGGCGGTTAAGATTATCGAAGGAACGGCGCGCAACATGGGGTTGGAAGTCAGCGACTAAAAAGTCATATGGCCGTTACCGGCCCAAAATGGAGATAAATGCCGGTTTGGGAGTTGGTGGGCAACAGCAGGCTTAAAAGCGGAATAACGTAATAGTAATATTTTACATAAAATGTGAACGGTTAACCACGGCCGGTGACAGTGGGAGCAAGAAAACTTGCGAGGTGAAGAATGCGTTCTAGAAGTAATCGCTACAATAAGGATGCCGAGAAGGCGAATCAGGAAGAATTTTCATTAGCGGAGGCGGTGGAGAAGGTTCAGGGATGGGCCAGTACCAAATTTGACCAATCTGTCGAATGTGTGATTCTGTTAGGAATTGATCCCCGTCAGGCTGATCAGGCGATACGTGGAGCGATATCACTGCCCCACGGTATTGGGAAAAGTTTGCGAGTAATCGCTTTTTGTGAGGGGGAAGACGCGGAGGCTGCCAAAGAAGCCGGTGCGAGCGAAGTTGGTTCGGACGAGCTGGTGAAGAAGGTGGTGGACGGTTGGCTGGGTTTTGATGTGGCGATTGCCCATCCGCGGATGATGGGTAAAGTTGGTAAGCTGGGCCGGGTTCTGGGGCCGCAGGGTAAGATGCCTTCGCCCAAGAGCGGTACGGTTACGACGGATATAGCCAGTGCGGTTAAGGATTACGCGGCTGGTAAGGTTGAGTTTCGTAACGACAGCGGCGGTAATGTTCACGCGATAGTGGGTAAGGTGAGTTTCGAGAAGGACAAGCTGGTCGAAAACATTACGGCGTTTCTCGATAATATTAAACGTATGCGTCCGTCATCAACCAAGGGTGTGTATATTAAAAAGGTTTGTGTCAGTGCCACGATGAGCCCGTCGGTTCAAGTGGAACAGGCATAGTATTTTTTTAGTGTTCACGGCTTGGATTGACCAGGAATTTTTAACTGTGACCGGCATATGTTTCTGGCGGCAATAGGTTTTTCTGTAAATGGTAATGAAAATTTATTTCCTGGGCAGTGAGTTTTGTTCTGGGTTTTAATTGATATGAGGTAATTATGAGTAGGAAAATCAAAGGTTATATTGAAGGTGAATATCAGGCGCGGTTTGCGGATGTGAAGGATTACCTGGTGGTGTCGCTTCGCGGATTGAACGGTGTGGAGAACAATGAGCTTCGGGGCGATTTGTTAAGTAAGCAAATTCACGTAAGCGTAGTAAAGAATTCGCTGGCGAGTCGTGCGTTCAAGGAGTTGGGGATGGAAGGGATCAAGGGGGTTCTGACCGGTCCTTGTGCGATAGCTTATGGCGGCGACAGCATTATCGATGTTGCCAAAGTCATGATGGAATGGAGCAAGAAGCTTGAGCCGCTGGAGATCAAAGGTGGATTTCTGGAGGGTACGGTGCTGGACGCGAAGGCGGGTCAAGAGTTGGCCAGGATGCCGAATCGTCAGGAGCTTCAGGGCATGGTGGTTGGTCAGGCATTGAGTCCGGGCAGTAACCTTGCAGGCGCTTTAGGCGGCCCGGCTGGCTATATCGCCGGATGTGTTGAAGCATTGGCGGAGAAGCTGGAAGAGTCGGAAGCGGCTTAAAGAATAATAACAGGAAAATTTAGTTTGTCGAACCGACTGTCCCTTCGGGGTTAAAACGGAGCAGAGTAGTTCCGGCACTTGGTTGGGCAGAGAAATAAGCAGGAGTTTTTGAGATGTCAGAAGAAGCAACAGAAGCAGCAGTAGAAAAAATCTTTAGTGATGATACTAAAGCTTTGGGTGACAAGATTGTGGCGCTTACCCTTTTGCAAGCGAAAGAGCTGGGCGATTACCTGAAAGATGTTCATGGTATTGAGCCGGCAGCGGGTGCGGTTGCGGTAGCGGCGATGCCTGGTGCAGGTGAGGCAGCGGCAGAGGAAGAGCAGACCGCATTCAGTGTGGTGCTCAAGGCTGCGGGTGACCAGAAGATCAAGGTTATTAAAGAGGTTCGGGCCGCTACGGGTCTGGGTCTTAAAGAGGCGAAGGAGCTGGTTGATTCGGCGCCGAAGCCGATTAAAGAGGGCGTTGACAAGGATGAGGCCGACAAGCTGGTCAAAATCCTTGAGGAAGTTGGAGCAACAGTTTCGGTCGAGTAATCTTTTTGGATTACCAGCTTACGCTGGACCGGCTTTTGGCAGAGCCGTATCGAGACGCCGGCCTTTATCGCCCGTTCTGCCAAAGATTACAGATTTCCATACATTTGGATTATTTTGGTGAGCTGGAGCGAGCAGCGCTTAAAGAGAATAATTGTGCGAGTTATACCAATTTTCTTAAGCGTTTAAAAATTATTTGGGCTCTTTAGATTGCTGGATATGTTGTCGATGGTCGGCAGCATGAACCTTCTGACACGAAGAGGTAACCTATATGTTTTTCAAAGAGACCCGCAATTTCGGTAAGATTGCTGAGGCGATAGATATCCCTGCTTTGAGCAAACTTCAGATGTTGAGTTACGCGCGTTTTCTGCAGCGAGATGTAGATGCGGGAAAACGTAAGATAGCAGGTCTGGAGTCGTTGTTGCGTGAAATATTCCCGATCGTCAGTTATGATGAGAACTCCCGTTTGGAGTACCTCAGCTATGAGTTGGGCAAGCCGCGTTATAGTCCGGATGAATGCCGTCAGTTGCGACTGACCTATGGTGTGCCGTTCCGGATACGCTGTCGTCTTCTCCGTAAGGGTAAAGAAGAGATCATGGAGGACAGTGTGTATCTGGGTGAACTGCCGCTGATGATTGGTGGCGGCGAGTTTATCATTAACGGTGCCGAGAGGGTAATCGTTAATCAACTGCACCGTAGTCCGGGCGTGGATTTTGTTATTGAGTCTCAGGAGACGGACCGTCCGCTTCATGGTTGCCGGGTGATCCCTGAGCGGGGCAGCTGGATTGAGATTAACGTTACCAAGAAAGATGTCATGGTGGTTCGCATCGATCAGTCGTCCAAGATCAGTGCGACGATATTCCTGCGGGCCATGGCTGAGAAATTCGGCACGACGGCGGAAATTATTCGCCAGTTCCACAATACCAAAAAAGTAGCGTTGAATAACTTAAAACCAGAAATGTGGGCGGTTGGTCCGATTATTGATAAGGAGACGGGCGAGGTTTTGGTTAAGGCCGGCTGTCAGCTTGGTGAAGCGCTGTCGGTTATTCAACAGTCCACGTTGAAGAAAATTGAGGTTGTGGAAAAACTTCGCGACCCGATAATAATGAATTCGCTGGCGGAGGATCCCTGTGAGGATTACGAGCAGGCGGTTTTGCGGATATATTCCCGATTGCGTCCGGGTAATCCGGCCCAGATTGAAAAAGCGAAAGTGCTTTTCAAAGAGAAGTTTTACGATACCAACCGCTATCGTTTGGGGCGGGTGGGGCGTTTCCGCCTGAATCGCAAATTTGGTCAGGACATCAGCGAAAAGGAAATGACGTTGCGTCCGGAAGATTTCCTCAATTCGATGAAGTATCTGCTGGCATTGCGTAATGGCGAAGGGGAAATCGATGACATCGACCATCTGGGCAACCGACGGTTGAGAACTGTCGATGAGTTGGCGGTCGATGAATTGCGGAAGGGTTTCCTGAAACTTCGTCGTGCTGTACAGGAAAGAATGAGTATGAAAGATCCTGATCAGTTGGCACGAATTGCCGAGCTGGTCAACAGCAAAAGTATATCGAGCAGCATCGACTTTTTCTTTGGTCGAGGTGAGCTTTCTCAGGTGGTCGATCAGACCAATCCACTTAGTCAGTTGACCCACGAACGTCGTCTGTCGGCTTTGGGGCCGGGTGGCTTGAACAGGAAACGTGCTGGTTTTGAAGTGCGTGATGTTCACATCAGCCACTATGGCAGAATCTGCCCGATCGAAACGCCGGAAGGAACCAACATCGGTCTGATTTCCTCGTTGAGTATTTACGCTGATGTCGATGAGTATGGTTTTTTGGCTACTCCTTATCGAAAGATTGAGAATGGGAAAGTTGTAGGCATTGAGAATTTGCGTGCCGATCAGGAAATCGACGCTGTACTGGCTCCGGTGGATGTGCTGGAGACCGATGGCAAGACGATGAGGAAGGGTATGGTTCTGGGCCGGGTTGAAGGTGATCTGGCACAGGTTGATTCTGCAGAAATTGAATATGTCGATATAGCATCGAAACAGACGGTGGGTGTTTCAGCGGCGTTGATTCCGTTTTTGGAGCATGACGATGCCAACCGGGCATTGATGGGGTCGAATATGCAACGCCAGGCAGTGCCATTAATGCGGACTGAGCCGCCGATTGTGGCGACCGGTGTTGAGAAGGTGGTTGCCGAGAACAGCAGTATGGTGGTAATCGCCCGCCAGAGCGGCGAGGTTACTTATGTTGATGCTCAGCGAATTGTGATTAATGAGGCGGACGAATATGTGTTGCGAAAATATGTCGGCCTTAACGAACGTACCTGTCTTAATCAGAAGATCATTGTCGAACTGGGCCAGAAGGTTAAGCAAGGCCAGGTAATTGCCGATGGGGCGGCGACCTGTCAGGGTGAATTGGCATTGGGCCGGAACATCCTGGTTGGATTTATGATGTTTGACGGTTACAATTTTGAGGATGCTATTCTTATCAGCGAAAAGCTGGTCAGGGAAGATGCCTATACCAGCATTCATATCGAAGAATACGATGTGGAGATTCGCGAGACCAAGTTGGGTCGGGAAGAGTTTACCCGTGACATACCGAATGTTTCCGAGAAGGCGTTAGCTAATCTGGATGAGGGTGGCGTGGTTCAGGTTGGTACATATGTCAAGTCGGGTGATATTCTGGTGGGTAAAGTTTCGCCGAAGAGTAAAAGTGAACTTTCGCCGGAAGAAAAACTGCTTTATGCGATTTTCGGCCGAGCGGGTGAGGATGTTAAAAATGATTCCCTGGAAGTGCCCAGCGGCCAGGAAGGTGTGGTTATTGATGCCAAGCGGTTTTCGCGTCGGATGTATATGAGCGACGATCAGCGTAAGGTTCACAGCCAGAACATGAAGAAATATCAGCAGGAGATGTCGCATAAAGTGTGCGAGGTGTTCCGGCAGATGTCCCGGGCGATTACCGATAAGCTGGATTTGGTAGTGGTTGACCCGACAACCCGCCAGAAAATGGGTAAAAGCGATGTGGATGAAATTATTCTGGAGCAGATTGAATCGTTTGATGTCAGTTGGGTGAAACCGGCGGCCAAACGTAAAGACGTTCAGGAGATTACAGATCCCTATCAGGGGCGTATCGAAGAAATCCAGGAAGAGATGCAGCGTAAGCTTCAGCAGATGAAGCGTGGCGATGAGCTTCCGTCGGGTGTGTTGGAGATGGTTAAGGTTTATATAGCTACCAAGCGTCGGTTGTCGGTGGGTGACAAGATGGCCGGCCGGCACGGTAACAAGGGTGTTATCGCGCGGATTCTTCCGGAAGAGGACATGCCATTTTTAGAAGACGGTACGCCATTGGATGTGCTGTTGAATCCCCTGGGTGTTCCCAGTCGTATGAACGTGGGGCAGATTCTGGAGACGCATATTGGCTGGGCGGCAGGGATAATGGGTTTCCAGGTGGTTAGCCCGGTATTTGACGGTGCACTGGAGTCTGAAGTTCATGATGCGGTCGAACAGGCCAACCAGAAAGTTGAGCTGAGAATATCCCAGGTTGAGCAGGAAAAGGCCGAGCCGGATGTTAATGAAATTTTTGTGAAGATGCCTATGGGCGGCAAGCTGACGGTATATGACGGTCGAACCGGAGAGGCTTTTGATCAAGGTGTCGCCGTGGGAAATATGTATCTTATGAAACTGCACCATCTGGTAGATGAGAAGATTCATGCCCGAGCGACCGGTCCTTACAGTCTGATTACGCAGCAGCCTCTGGGCGGTAAAGCCCGCACAGGTGGCCAGCGATTTGGTGAAATGGAAGTCTGGGGCCTGGAAGCATACGGGACGGCTTATATTCTGCAGGAGTTGTTGACGGTAAAAAGTGATGACGTCGAAGGCCGAACGAAGATTTATGAATCGATGGTTAAGGGTTTGAATTGTCTGGAAGCGGGTACCCCGGTGTCCTTCGATGTGTTGTGTAATGAGATTCGCGGCCTGGGCTTGAACATCCAACTGGAAAAGAAACGGATCATTTAAGGAGTGAACCAGTTATGATAGAGTCGATTTACGACCGTATCAATGATTATGGTTCTGTGAAGATTGGCTTGGCCAGTCCGAACGATATACGCAGTTGGTCATTTGGCGAAGTACGCAAGCCAGAGACCATTAACTACCGAACCTATCGTCCGGAAAAGGATGGTTTGTTCTGTGAACGAATTTTTGGTCCGGAGAGGGACTGGGAATGTGCCTGTGGTAAGTACAAAGGTACCAAGTTCAAAGGTATTATTTGTGACCGCTGTGGCGTGAAGGTGACGCATAGCCGAGTTCGCCGGAAACGTATGGGGCATATCAACCTGGCGGCGCCGGTTGTGCACATCTGGTTTTTCAAAGCGATGCCTTCGCGTTTGGCGAATATTTTGAGCATGAAAACCTCTGACCTGGAAAAGGTGGTTTATTTCCAGGATTATGTGGTGACCGATCCGGGTGAGACCCCCTTGAAGATGCGGGAATTGCTTTCGGAAGAAGATTATCGTCGTGCACAGGAAAAATATGGGGATACTTTTCAGGCGGATATGGGAGCCGGGGCGGTTCGGACGCTGTTGACGGAAATGGATATGGAACAGGTGATTGCCGAGCTGCGTGATGATCTGGCCAAGACCAACAGCCAACAGAAAACGCGTGATATCAGCAAACGTTTAAAAATTATTGAGTCCCTGCGACAAAGCGGCAACAAACCGGAATGGATGATTTTTGATGTTATACCGGTTATTCCTCCGGATCTGCGGCCGCTGGTATTGCTGGAAAGTGGTAATTTTGCCACGAGCGATCTGAACGATCTTTACCGTCGGATAATTAATCGTAACAACCGGCTGAAAAAACTGGTGGACCTCAATGCGCCAGAAGTCATCATCCGTAACGAAAAACGAATGTTGCAGCAGGCGGTTGACGCACTGTTTGATAACGGCCGCTGCCGTCGTCCGGTGCTCGGTTCCAGCAACCGTCCATTGAAGAGTCTTACCGACATGATTAAGGGTAAGCAGGGTCGGTTCCGTGAGAACCTGCTAGGTAAGCGTGTTGATTATTCCGCTCGATCGGTAATTGTGATCGGTCCGGAGTTGAAACTTTACCAGTGCGGTTTGCCGAAGCGGATTGCTTTGGAACTTTATCAGCCGTTTATTATTCGGCAGCTCAAGGACAGGGGCCTGGCCGATACGATCAAGAGCGCCAAGAAGATGCTCGAGCGGCGCGAAGAGATTGTCTGGGATGTGCTGGAAGACGTAATTCGCGAACATCCGGTGCTGCTCAACCGTGCACCAACCCTGCACCGAATGGGGATTCAGGCATTTGAGCCGGTGCTTATTGAAGGCAATGCCCTTAAAATTCACCCACTGGTATGTCGCGGCTTTAACGCTGACTTCGATGGTGACCAGATGGCGGTGCATCTACCCTTGAGTGTTGAAGCCCAGGCTGAGGCCCATGTGCTGATGCTTTCCACCAATAATATTTTCTCGCCGGCGAACGGCTCTCCGATTATGTCGCCTTCGCAGGACATCGTGCTGGGTAACTTCTATATTACCCTGGCACAGCCGGACCAGAAGGGTCAGGGGATGCAGTTCTGCAGTCCTTACGAAGCGATAATGGCCTACAGCCATAAAAAGATTAACATCCATGCCCTGATTAAGGTTCGTCTGCCCAAGGACAAGCGGGCGGTAGATGGCAATGATAAATTCAGTGAATATGGTACTATTGTTGAAACGACGGTTGGTCGCTGCATATTCAATGATATTCTGGTTCAGAAAATGCCTTATTATAATTTTCCTCAGGGCTCTAAAGGTCTTTCGAGGGTAATTAGCGACTGTTTCCAGTTTGCCGGTCGTAGTGCTACTATCGATCTGCTCGATAATATTAAGGAGCTGGGTTTTCGTCAGGCTACTTTGGCTGGTCTGTCTATTAGTGTTACGGATTTACGGATTCCGAGCCGCAAACAGGAGATTATTGACAAGACCCAGAAGCGGGTTGATCGGATTGAAAAGAACTTTAGGGTCGGGGCGCTTACCGATGGTGAACGATACAATCAGATTATCGATGCCTGGACACATGCCCGTGTTGAAGTAACCAGTGAAATGATGAAGGAACTGGAGAACGACACCCGGGACGATAAACCCTACCTGAATCCGGTGTTTGTGATGACCGAATCGGGTGCACGGGGTAAGGTGGATCAGATTCAGCAGTTGTGCGGCATGCGGGCCCTGATGGCGAAACCTTCGGGTGAAATTATCGAAACGCCCATTAAAGCTAACTTCCGTGAAGGGCTGAACGTTCTTGAATATTTCAGTTCAACTCACGGTGCGCGTAAGGGGCTGGCTGACACGGCGTTGAAAACGGCTGACAGTGGATATCTAACACGTAAATTGACCGACGTCAGCCAGAACGTGATTATCAACGAACATGATTGCGGCACGCTTCAGGGTGTCAGCAAGAGTGCAATTTATAAGGGCGAGCAGGTTTCAATTCCGCTGCGGGAAATGATCATCGGCCGAGCCGCCCGGGACACTATCCGAAATCCCATTACGGACGAAATTATCGTTTCCGAAAATGACATTATTACCCCGGCAATCGCGACCAAGATCGAAGAGCTCGGTCTGGATACCATCCGGGTCAGAGGACCGATGACCTGTGAAAGTCCGCTGGGGATTTGTGCCAAGTGTTATGGTGTTGACCTGAGCACCGGTCGGTTGGTGGAGCAGGGTTTGGCGGTTGGAATTATTGCCGCTCAGTCGATTGGCGAGCCGGGTACTCAGTTGACCATGCGTACGTTCCATACCGGTGGTATCGCTGAGCGTGCGGTTATGGAACACCAGACGTGTGCTACCGTTGACGGAACCGTTAAATACTCTGACCTGAATGCGGTCGATGTGACGCTGGAAGATGGAGAAAACAGAACGGTTTCGCTCAAGAGAAACGGTGAAGTTATTCTTTTGGATGAAAAGGGACGTGAACTGGAGAGATATCGTGCACCTTACGGGTCAACCATTTTGACCAAGGAGGGGCAGGACGTTAAATCCGGTACGCCGTTGTTTGAGTGGGACCCGCACCGTGTTCCGATTTTGTCTGAAGTTTCCGGTATTGTTCGGTTCCAGGATATTGAAGAAGGTGAGACTATCCGGACCGAAGCTGACGCTCAGGGCCGTGATCTTAGGCCGGTGGTTATTGAGCACAAAGGTGTCAAGCACCCGCGGGTGGTCATCGAAGACGCCGAGGGCAACATTCTTGACTTCCACTATCTTCCGGCCAAGGCCCGTATCGAAGTTGAAGAGGGACAGGAAATTTGTGCCGGTGCTTTGTTGGCTCAGCAGCCTCGGGCAATTACCGGTACCCAGGATATTACCGGTGGTCTGCCGCGTGTTACCGAGGTATTTGAAGCTCGTAAACCTAAGGAACCGGCTGCTATGGCGGAGATTTCCGGTCGGGTCGAGTTGCGTAGCGACAAGCGGCGCGGTAAGATGACCATCATCGTTCGGAGCGAATCCGGTTTGGAAGTTGAACACCATGTTCCGCACGACAAACACCTGAACGTTCATACGGGGGACTTTGTCGAGGCGGGCGAATCGTTGACGGATGGGCCTCTGGTGCCGCACGACATTCTTCGCATTAGAGGTGAAGAAGCTTTGCAGCATTATCTGCTGGTTGAAATTCAGAACGTTTATCGTGCTCAGAACGTGAAAATTAACGACAAGCACGTTGAGATTATCATCACCCAGATGCTGCGAAAGGTTAACGTTGAAAATCCCGGCGATGCTCCGGTGCTGCCGGGTGAGATTCTTGATAAATTCAAGTTCCGTTCTGTGAATGACCAGTTGGGCAACAGTCTTAAGGTGTCTGATTCCGGCGATTCGGACTTGGTGGTCGGGACGGTTAGCACCAAAGAAGAGCTTGAGCGGATTAATGAGCCGATTTTGTCAATTGGCGGCGATCCTGCGGTTGGCGATAAGTGCCGCCCGGCAACGGCGACTACACAGTTGTTGGGTATCACCAAGGCTGCTCTGCAGTCTGAAAGCTTCGTTTCCGCTGCCAGTTTCCAGGAAACGACCCGGGTTCTCACCGAAGCCAGCATATCCGGCAAGGAAGATCGGCTGATGGGATTGAAGGAAAATGTTATTTTAGGCCATCTGATTCCTGCCGGGACCGCTTTTAAGCCCTATCTGGACATCAAGGTCAAGCACCTGGCCGAGCCGCCTAAGCCGCCGGAGCTGGTTACCGATGAATTCGAACAGCGTCAGGCTGATGAGGCCGCCGCAGAAGCTGCAATTAAGGAAGCTCTGGGGTTGACACAGTAAAGTTAATTAGTTACAATACCTTCCTTTAGCGAGAAAATGTATTTATTGTCCTAGGCAAAACGCGTTGAGATTTCGAAAAAAGGCCGTTTAGCGTACTGAAAACGCGGTTTTTGGGGCGAAGAATTTTTGGAGAATTAAATGCCGACTATCAACCAACTGGTAAAACAGGGCCGGAAAAAGTCGCGGAATAAAACCCGCACCCCGGACCTTGACCGCTGTCCTCAAAGACGCGGCGTATGTCTGCAGGTTAGAACCCAGACACCCAAGAAGCCCAACTCGGCACTTCGAAAGGTGGCTCGTGTTCGTCTGAGTAACGGCAAGGAAGTTACCGCGTACATTCCCGGTATCGACCATAACCTGCAGGAACACAGCATTGTGCTGGTTCGCGGCGGCAGGGTTCGTGACTTGCCTGGTGTTAGGTATCACATCGTTCGCGGTGTTCTGGATACGCTTGGCGTTGCTAATCGTAAGCAGGCCCGTAGTAAATATGGCGCACGTGCACCAAAATAGTAAATTCTAGAAATTGAGAATAATATGTGGTTTCCGCCAGTCGGGGACCCAATACGGAGGTTCCGGGATCAATGCCCAAACGTTTTACGGCTTCGGCTGAACAAC
>DAOWAK010000069.1 GCA_030634605.1 Sedimentisphaerales bacterium | reverse complement strand
TTTGGCCGCTGGCTACAGGTGAAGTGTTCGACGGTCAGGAAGCCCTGGAAAAAAAGCTGATCGATGAGGTTAGCTTTCTTGACGACGCGATCAGCGACATGATCGATGTGCTGGATTTGACCAATCCCCGAGTGGTGCGTTATGTTCAGCCACCTTCGCTGAGGGATATGCTCAGTGTGAAAGCCCAGGCGTCGGAAAATCCGTTGGATATTGAAAAGCAACTGGCGAAACTGGCAGGAATGCCGAAGATTCAGGCGCTCTACATGGGATATTGAAGATTAAAACCCTAAATCCGAAGCTCTAAGCTTGTCCTCGACCCGATCGGGGATCCTAAACAAATTCAAATTTTCTAATTTTTGAAATTCAAAATGACAAAGCCGAGACGGCAGAGCTTTATAATCAACGGTTGTTCGGGATAACATCAACCACCCCCAAGCACAGCTTGGCGGTGCCACCCAATCGAATTTTATTTAAAAAGGCCTCGCATTAGATAGCGAGGCCTTTTTTCATTTTGAGGAAGTGGTTTTCTATTGTGCCTGAGCTTTGGCGTAATTTAATTTTCCGCCGGCCTGGAGAATGGCCCGTTCGCGATCGCTGAGATTGAGAACACAATCGAAATCATAACCCTGAGTGGTGTTTTTGACGGTAAATATTTTGGCGGAGGCGACGGCCTGGGCAAAATTTTCGACATCCAACTGGTCGTCTGGGGCGATGCGGTCGTAATCGGCAGGGTCGGCAAAAGCAGCTGGGGTAATTGCGAAATTTACCAGGTTGGCACGGTGGATGCGTTCGACGGCTTTGGCAATGACCAGCTTGATGCCGAGGAACATCGGGCATAAAGCGGCGTGTTCGCGGCTGGAGCCCTGGCCGTAACTGTCACCGGCGATAATTACTCCGGCGCGGCCGGTCTGTTTGAGGGCAAGTGCTTTTTCGGCGAAGGTTGGCTGGCCATCCTCGTTGAAGCAGTTAAAAACGTATTTGGCGTATTCGGGCACGTTCGAACGGAATTTCAGAAAAATACCTGCGGGCATGATGTGGTCGGTGGTGATTTTGTCACCGCAATGGAGCAGCACCTGCCCCTGCAGAGCGGTGGGTGGTTTTTCAGCGGCGGGCGGAGTTACGATGCTGGCGGAGCGAATTACCGGAGCGTTTGCGGCCTGGTCGGCGGGCAGTGGAGGTTCAATCATGCCGTCATCAATGGGGAGTGTATCGGGATCGGTGATTTCAGGAAATTTTATGTCGAGCAGGTTGGGCAGTTGGCAGGGATCGGTTAATCGGCCGGTCAGAGCGGTAGCGGCGGCGGTTTCGGGACTGACAAGGTAAACCTGGTCATCTTTGGTGCCGGTGCGGCCTTTGAAGTTGCGGTTGAAGGTTCGTACGCTGACGCGTCCCTGGCCTGGTGATTGGCCCTGGCCGATGCAGGGGCCACAGGAACTTTCCAGGATGCGGGCGCCGCTGTCGATGAGGTCGGCGAGAGCACCGTTTCGGCTGAGCATGGTCAGGACCTGCCGGGAGCCGGGAGCAATGGCGAATTCTACCTGGGGATGGACGGTTTTGCCTTTGAGGATGGCGGCGACGGTCATGAGGTCACGGAAACTGCTGTTGGTGCAGCTGCCGACGATGACCTGGTGGACCTGGATGTCCTGGAGATCGGCGATTTCCTTGATGTTGTCGGGCGAGGATGGTGCGGCGGCCATGGGAGTCAGTTTTTCCAGGTCGATTTCGATGATTCTGTCGTAAGCACAACCTTCGTCGGCGGTTAATTCGACGAAATCATCGGGGCGGTGCTGGGACTGGAGAAATTTTTGGGTTTGCTGGTCGGATGGGAAGATGCTGGTGGTGACGCCCAGTTCGGCCCCCATGTTGGTGACGGTGGCCCGTTGGGGAACGGTCAGGCTGTCGAGGCCGGGACCGAAATATTCTACGATGCAGCCGACATTGCCGCGGGTGCTCAGGATGCTGAGGACCTTTAGAATGACGTCTTTGGCAGAGACAAACTGGGGAAGTTGTCCGGAAAGCTGGATGCCGATGACTTTGGGGGCGATAAGGTAAAAGGCCCCTCCACCCATGGCGACGGCGACGTCGAGGCCGCCGGCTCCGATGGCGAGCGAGCCGATCCCGCCGGCGGTGGGCGTGTGGCTGTCGCTGCCGAGCTGGGTCTTTCCGGGTGCGGCGAATCGTTCGAGGTGGACCTGATGGCAGATGCCATTGCCGGGTCGGCTGTGGTAGATGCCCATTTTTTTAGCGATAGACTGCAGATAGAGGTGATCATCGTGGTTTTCAGGGCCAAACATGGCCATGTTGTGATCAACGTAACTTACTGACAATTCAGTCTTTACCCGATCCAGCCCCATTGATTCAAACAACAGCATGGCGGTTGTTCCGGTGGCGTCCTGGGTGATGGTCTGGTCGATTTTGATACCGATTTCGCAGCCTGGTTCCAAAGTACCCTCGACCAGATGCGAACGAAGAACTTTGTAGGTAAGATTTTCAGCCATGATATTCACACTACCTTAATTTAGTTAACTTTCGTAGTTTTACGTTTCGTTAATTGCACTCCAGCAGGGTCTTTAGGACGGTTTTTAATAAAATGTGCTTTCGTAAAGTTCATCGAATCTGCTTAAAATTGTCGTCCGCTTGGCCAAAAAGGCCCTGCCGAACCAAAACCCAACCGAGCCACTCAAGAAAAAGTGCGAAACCGCACAATTAAAGATTTTACGGTTTTATATAAGCATACGGAGGTTGCCAACCCTCCTGGTAGGCCCAAATATTTAAATTACAACAACTTATGAATGATTAATATCTGAAAAAGTAACAAAATTACAGCCATTTAATATAAATTACTCTAAATAATGGTGTTAAGAAATAATTTCCAGACAAATTTTCAAAAATATGGGCGGTCCCAACCGATATATTATTTAACCAATATACCAGGCGAGCTAAAACCATCCGAGCAACCGAGTAAAATATTGGTTACCGGCAGCAATCGGGGATTATGTGCCAAAACACCGGATTGGTTTTGCCAGGATTTACCTGTCTAAGAAACTGTCCTGACAAGGAGTTTTCGAGCGGCACATGGGCACAAATGCTCTAAAATTTTTCTAAATAAAGATGTTTTTCTATACGAAAAACAAAAAACAGTTTATAATTAAATAAAGAGAGTATTCTGGTGCACGTTTTTGTCACAAAATTATCACTTGACCTAATAGCGATGGAATCCTAACGTAAGTGATGATTGCGCTAGGGGATTATGTAGGTGGCCGTTTTCATAGCGCATCAGTCAGAGTGGTTTAACAATAATTCGTTTATATCTATTTGAGTTGGTGAATTAATGAAGATTTTGATGCTTGGCTGGGAGTTTCCGCCATTTATATCCGGTGGTTTGGGAACGGCCTGTTACGGACTGACTCGGGCAATGAGTCAGTGCGGCGCGGAGATTACGTTTGTACTGCCCAAACCGGTGTCATCGGAATATTCGAGCCACGTTAAGTTGGCCAGTTTGAAACCCGGTCAGGCGGGGATAGACTATTATAAGTTGGCTGATTTTGAAAATGTCACATTCCGTACTATCGCATCGGGGATAAGTCCTTATCAGAGGCCTGAGGAATATGAAGATATGCTCAGGCGGATACGGGAAAAGACTCAGGCGATAAGTACGAGCCCGGTTACGGAATCGATCGGCATGGGCCAGGGCGGAGAACATTACGGTTCCAACCTGTTTGATGAGGTTCAACGTTACGCCCGTTTGGCGGCGTTGGTTGCCCAACAGGAAGAATTTGATGTTGTGCACGCCCATGACTGGATGACATTCCCGGCGGGGATCACGGTATCGGCCCTGACGGGCAAACCGCTGGTGATTCATGTTCATTCGACGGAGTTTGACCGATCGGGCGAACATGTTAATCAACGGGTTTACGACATTGAACGTCAAGGCATCCATGCCGCTACGCAAGTTATTGCGGTGAGTTATCTGACACGACAAATCATTATCAACCGTTATGCCGCGGTGCCGGAGAAGGTGAGCGTGGTCTATAACGCCATCGACCGCAACGGCAAGACATTGGACCCGGTGCGAGCGGCGATTCATAAAGACGAAAAAATCGTGCTGTTTCTGGGCCGAATTACCATGCAAAAAGGGCCGGAATACTTTTTGGCGGCGGCGAAGAAGGTTCTGGAAGTGATGGATAACGTCAAGTTCGTAATGGCGGGTTCGGGAGATATGATCCGCCGAACAATCGAGTTGGCGGCGGAGATGGGAATCGGACACAAAGTGTTGTTTACGGGGTTCTTGCGTGGAAGCGATGTGGATAAAATCTTTCGTATGGCAGATTTGTTTGTTATGCCGTCGGTTTCGGAACCTTTTGGGCTGGTACCGTTGGAAGCGCTGCGTAACGACGTACCGGTGATTATCAGCAAGCAAAGCGGGGTGGCGGAAGTTCTGACCCACGCCCTAAAGGTTGATTTCTGGGATATTTCCGAGATGGCCAACAAAATTATCGCGGTTTTACGACATCCGCCGCTGCAGGCGACGTTGCGGGAACACGGTAATTTTGAGGTCAGGAAACTTTCCTGGTCGGAATCGGCTCAACAGTGCCTGGATATTTATAATTCCCTCCTGGCGCCAGCGTAAAAAGTCAAGTCATGCGGACGTTAATGCCGTTATTATAATAGGTTACGGAAGGGTAATTCCTACGCAAACACTATGATTAACTAAGCTGGCTTTTAGAGATTAAGGACGACAAGATTATGGCATCAGTATGTTTTTACTTCCAGGTACACCAGCCTTACCGACTGGGTCGCTATAGCGTTTTCGATACGCACCGTAATTATTTTGACGAATACAAGAACGCCCAGATCTGCCGCAAAGTGGCGAACAAGTGTTATTTGCCCGCCAACCGTTTGATACTCAAGCTTATCGAGCGGTTTAACGGCGATTTTAAGGTTTCCTACAGTATAACCGGAGTGCTGCTGGATCAACTGGAGGCTTATGCACCGGAGGTTTTGAGCACTTTTCATGCCTTGGCCCAGACGGGGTGTGTGGAATTTTTGTCAGAAACTTATTATCACAGTCTGTCGTTTTTGTATTCGCGTGAGGAATTTTCCGAGCAGGTGCGAATGCATCAGCGGCGGATCGAAGAACTGTTCGGCCAAAAATCGAAGGTTTTTCGCAATACCGAGTTGATTTACAGCAATGATGTGTCCCATGCGGTCAGAGAAATGGGCTTTACGGGCACTATTTGCGAAGGAGCGGATCATCTGCTGGGTTATCGCAGTCCTAATTTTGTGTATCGCCCACCGGGAGTGGACGGGATCAAGCTGTTGCTGAAGAACTATCGGCTCAGCGACGATATTGCATTTCGTTTTTCAAATCATGATTGGGCGGAATGGCCTTTGACGGCTCCGAAGTTTGCCAACTGGGTGTCAGATGTGAACGGCAACGGCTATACGGTGAACCTGTTCATGGATTACGAAACCCTGGGTGAGCATCAGTGGGAAGATACCGGGATATTTGATTTTCTGGAGCATCTGCCCGAAGAAGTGCTCCGGCACCCGGACAACGACTTCAAGACGCCTTCAGAAGTGATTGACAGTTATGAGGCGGTGGGTGAAATGGACGTGCCGCACATGATCAGCTGGGCTGATACGGAGCGGGATTTGTCGGCGTGGCTGGGCAATGCTATGCAGTCCAACGCACTGTACGAGCTTTATCGCCTGGAGCAGCAGGTCAAGGGCACTCTTGATCCGCAGATTGTTTCCGACTGGCGAAGGCTGCAGACTTCGGACCATTTCTATTATATGTGTACCAAGTGGTTCGCTGACGGGGATGTGCATAAGTATTTCAATCCTTACGACAGTCCTTATGATTCATATATTAACTTCATGAATGTGCTGGATAATCTTCGCCTGCGGTGTAAGGCTGCTCACAAGACGGTTACGCCACAGATGGAGAAGATGTCCTATTCCAACCACCCCTGATGCCAGGTAAACCGGAAACCCCAAGCACTAAATCCGAGCATTAATCGGAAAAACGGAATATTCAACCGGCGGTTGCCGGTTTTTTTATGGAAAACAGGTCGGAACAGGCCTCTGTCCGGGCAAAATAATGCCTGCAAGGCGGGAATATCGCTTCTATAATGTTTTCCGCTATAGAAGGCTGGTCCATATGTTGGCTCGCAGTCTCACCCGATCGTTTCATCACTCAAAAAACAACCGCCACATTTTCAAATCCGGAAGATTTGTTTCCAAGTCAAATCCCACAATTACCGATAATATTAACAGATATACTCGTCCTGAATGAAAACACTATGCCGGGGTTTTTGTTATTGCTGAAATAACCAGAAGTTATAGTCGGCCCTGCCAGGCATTATGATACCCATTGGGTATACTAAACCTGACGACATTGTTTGGGTCCTATAATACTGTTGAGAGCAGTGGAGTTAACGCGATAAAGCAAGGTAAATGTTTTTTGGCATAATGACAAGTTATGAAATGTCAGGAAACGAACTCGATTTTTTTGCTGAAAAGGAATTAATTTCGTGTTGAACACTACTGAAATCAAAGTCAAAAACCACAAACTGGCTATTGATCCAACTGATGTTGACAGTCTGCTGGAAAAAGAATGGTTGCTTTGTA
>DAOWAK010000096.1 GCA_030634605.1 Sedimentisphaerales bacterium | reverse complement strand
GGTTCGAGGTGTCCTCGGCCCAGTTTGACGCAAGCGGCTGGGGGTTGAATTTGCAATACGATCAGGTGAATGAGGCCTTGCAGGACCTGGAACTGTTGCGCCTGGATCGTCTGGCAATGTCACGGACGAGTTTGGCAGGGAAAAGCGAATCTGACGAAAGTGATTCGCAAGCAGATATCACGCAAGCGGCGGAGCCTTCGCAAGAAGTTGCATCGGAAAAAGTAGATGAGCGGCGGATTACAACCTATCGCTTTACGCTGGTTGATGAGGTGGTAGTCGATCAGGGGGGCGAGAAGCTTCTGGCGGACCGGCTGGAAATCATTAAGGATGTTGATTATTCACAGCTTCGCCAGGATGGCAGTTCGACAGAAGGTGGTGCGGTTGTGGTAAAAGAAGCCGAGTTGACCAGGCCGGGCCCAGCCGAAGCTGAATCAAAGGTGCTGGTTACCTGTAAAGGTCCGTTGCGAATAACTACGGTGGACCCAACGGTAATTGAAGGTGCAGCAGAAAAAACAGGCGAGCGGCTGGAGATGACAGCCACAGGACAGCCGGCACGGATTTATCGGGATGGCCGGGTGGCGGTTGAAGCGGATCAGATTGTTTTTAATCAGCTTGCTCAACGGTCGAGATTCATTTCTGATTCTGCCCGGCCGGTGAAATTGTCCCTTGCCGACGATCAGTGGATAACTGCCCGGACCGAAGTTGAGGTCGACCATGACAGTCGAGTAGCTGAACTGACCGGCCCGGGAATAATTGAATATGCCACGGAAGCCGATAAGGAAAACTCCACGATTGCATACCAAGGTCAGTTGCGGGTGCAGTTTGGACAATCGAAACTGCCCCGGGAAGAGGATGAACTGTTTTCGTCGTGGTCTGCGGTGGAACAGTTTTCGTTCGAGGGGCGGTTAACAGTCCAATCTGAACAGGGCAAGTTCGAGGCGGATAAGGGATTGTTGAAGTTTTATCCGGCCTTGCCGACGGACCCGGACGCCAGGAACACTGACCAACAAAGCCGTCCGGGGCCGCTCGAGTCGATAGACCTTTGGGGTAACGTCACCGGCCAGGGTAGCACGAGCAGTTTCTTTGCTCGGGATCATATGCAGGTTACTTACGCGCTGGACAGCAATAAACAACAAAGTTATCTGCAGGAAATTCTCGCCCGGGGCAACGTACGGGCGGAAGATCCGAATTTTATAATTGAAGCAGGCGAAAGTTTGCAATTGGTGTTCGATAAGGGCTTAGCAGCCGAAAGCGTTGCCGAAGCTGATGTCGCCGGTGCTGCTGAAGGACTGGATCTTGGTCAGATGTTTGAAGATGCCGATTTTCGTTCGGCAGTTGCCCGGGGCCCGGATAATACGGTGCGTCTGACCAGTAAGGATGAAGGTTATCTGATTGTCGGTGACTACGCCGAAGGTAATGCCACTGATGATCTTTGGAAGATCAGCGGTAATCCGGCACGAATTGTTTCGTTGCAAAAGGATGACAGCCTGGAAGCCCCGCTGATAATCGCCAATCGAAAAACGGGCCTGTTCGAGACGCCGGGCTCGGGCAGAATGAATGTCACCGTCAAAGGCGACATGTTCGGCCAGAACTTGTCGGAACCGATACCTATGTTTATTGAATGGCAAGATGGGGCCAGATTCAACCTTGATGATGGTACGGTGGTTCTAGGTGAGGCGCAGGGGCGCTTGGAAGTTACTGATCAGACCTTGCAGGTTACGGAAATTTCTGGGCGGGAATTCGTGGTCGAGTTCGCAACGAAAACCGCCGGTGATAAGGATTCCAGCCAAAAGGGCGGGAGTGATCTTCTCTCCGACCGGGAACTGTTGCGGTTTGTTGCAGCCGGGCCGGGTGCGCAGGTGATCAGAAGCGAATTTGAACCACAGGAGAAAAAGCTGTTAAACAAGATGGTATTGCAGGGAGCCGAACTGCAATACAATGATTTGAATCAGGAACTTCTCCTGTCGGGGCCGGGCTGGGCTGAAATAGTGGATTATCGCGATAAGGCCGACGATGGCCAGAACAACACGTTTAACAATTCCGTCGCGTCGATGCTGGGACAGCAGGGAGCTTCTTATTCACTGGTGCAGTTCGGGCAATTTATGAAATTCGACCAGGCCCAGCGCAAATTAACTTTCGCCGGTGATGTAACGGTGGATCAGTTGCCTCTGCATAAGGAGATGGCACAATACAGCAATTTAATCGAGCAGAGTCCGGGTATTCGTCGAATGGTTTGTGATGATTTTGATGTTTATTTCCAGCAGACCAGCCAGGATAAATCCGATAAACCATCCGGCAAGCAGGAACTGGGAGCGGTCAATCTGGTGCAGGCCCATGGGGGTATTTTTGCCGAGGTGGTTACCGAAAATGGGCAAAAGCACATCTTTTCGGGACAGGAACTGGCGTACGATAATCAGCAGGGCCTGATGAGCATAACCGGCAGCGAGAAAATGCCGGCACAATTTGATCAGATGCAGTTCTTGTCGGTTCACTGGAACATGAACACCCGGAAAATCGAGGCGATTCCTCTGGGGCACAGCGCGGTTGCCGGGCAAAGTTAAGTTTTTTAACGGTTCATTCACAAAAAAAGCCTCCGGCGTATCCATCCGAAGGCTTCTTGTTTTTAAACTAAAGGGTACCTCTAATAATTGCTTTTGTAGCGAGAGCGAGGGATTTTTTCGCTTGGCAAGGAGCGAAGAATCGGGCATATTGGTGAATATTCCCGGTTTTTCGCGACGCAGTTCAGGCGGAAAACAGACCCGCTCGGAGCCAAAATGATTTTTTAGAGGTTCCCTAAAGGCATTTGGGCAGAAGAATTATTCTTCTTTCTTGGCTTTTCGTCGCGCGGCAATCTGCTGGGTGACATTCGGCGGAACCGGCTCGTAATGGTTAAGCTCCATTGTGTAGCTACCCTGTCCGCCGGTGACGCTCTTTAACTGAGAATTATACTGCTGTAATTCCGCCAGCGGCACCTGAGCCTTAATCGTGATCAGGTTGCCCGGAAGCACATCCTGGCCCTGCACTCGGCCGCGACGGCCCGCCAAGTCGCCGGTAATATCACCGACATTCTCCGAAGGTATCGTAACTTCCAGGTTCACGATGGGTTCGAGCAGAATAGGATTAGCTTTTTGGAAAGCCAACTTGAATGCTTCGCGACCGGCGATCTGGAACGCAATGTCTTTGCTGTCCACCGGGTGGGTCTTACCGTCCACGAGTGAAACCTTCACATCAACCACCGGGAACCCCGCGATTACACCGTCAGCTATTGCCGCCTGGCAGCCCTTATCGACGCTGGGACGGAAAGGCTGGTCGATAGAACCACCGAAAATCTTATCCAGAAACTCATAACCCGCTCCACGTTCGTTGGGCTCGATATCAATGAACACCCGTCCATACTGACCGGCTCCACCGGACTGCTTTTTGTGGGTGTATTCAACGCTCTTGGCAACTCCGGTGATGGTTTCGCGGTAAGGAATCTCCGGCGGCTTGGTGTTGACTTCCAGGCTGCGTCGATGTTTCATCCGCGACAAAATTACCCGGATATGCAGTTCCCCCAACGCCGAAACAATCATTTCGTTGGTCTGGCGGTCGCGTTCAATTTTGAACGTTGGATCAGCATCGGCGATTTCCGTTAACACACCTGAAATTTTAGTTTCATCGCCGCGACTCTTAGGCTCGATTGCCAGGGAATACATGGGCACAGGCATGGTTGGTAATTCAATTTTTCCGGGGTCTTTTCCGGCATAAATGGTGTCGCAAACACTCAAGTCCTCAAGCTTAGCCAGCGTGATGATATCGCCGGCCTGGCCCATATCGACCTGTTCAAGCTTGTCCCCCTGCATTTTAGAGATGTTTCCGCAGCGCATGCCCTTTTTACTGCCGATGGTCTGGATGGTTGAATCGCTTTTGAGGGTGCCGCGTTGCAAGCGGATGGAGGAATATTTAATGTTACTGCGAGGGTCGTAACTAACTCTGAAGACCATTCCCAGGGGGTCGCCGGATTCATCGACAGCCACTTCAGTAATCTGCTGCTCTTCACCTTCGCCGTTGACGACCTTGAGTGGAACCCCGTCAACCGGGCTGGGACAACTCACGGCTACCAGGTCCAGCAGTTCGGTAATGCCGACTTCGGTGCGGGCACTGCTGAAAATGATCGGAACCAACGTTTGCGTGGCCAGCGCCTTGGTTAATACCGCCGAAATTTTCTCTGCCGAAACTTCTTCGCCACCCAGGTAACTTTCCATCAGTTCTTCGTCAGCTTCGATGATGGTTTCGATCAGATCAGTATGCGCGTCGGCGACATTGCTAAAACTGACATCACCGGATTCTGCCGTCAAGCAATTGATAACGGAGGTGCCGCCGGCAGCGGGCAGGTTGGCACAGCGGCACTGATTGCCGCACGATTCCTGCATGGATTCCACGAGTGCTGAAAGATCATCCGACCCGGAATCAACTTTATTGACCACGATAACCATTGCCATGCCGCGGTCGCGGGCGATCTGAAACAGTTTGCGGGTGTTCATCTGGATGCCCGCCGATGCGCTGATAACAATCACCGCGGTTTCGGCAGCAGCCAGCGAACTGATAGCGGCACCCTGAAAATCCGGGTAGCCCGGTGTGTCGATAAAATTTATTATTTTGGACTGATAGTCAATGTAACCGACCGCTGAATCAATCGAATGGCCGCGATCTTTTTCCTCGTCATCGCAGTCCATGATACTGCTTTTGTCGTCCACACTACCGAGACGATTAGTTACCCCGGTTTTATGCATAATAGCTTCGGCCAGCGTGGTTTTACCGGCGCCGGCGTGACCGAGCAATACAATATTTCTGATATCTTCAGCGGTATAGTTCGCCATCAAGGCCTCCAATAGATTCACATTTAAGTTGTTGTGCTGACAGCAATTACTACATATAATCGCAAAGACCATAAAGTATAGCATTTTTGCTAAAACTGGCAAGAATTTTTTGAGGCATTAATTATTTACCCCGAAACCGGCTTTTATCGATTCCGTCATTAACAGCCGGAAATTTCCATCCAATGCAAACGACTATTATTAAAAGAGTTATCACGAACACAGATGAGGAGGCCGGGTGGCGCGTTGTATAAATGGAAATCTGACAGCCCTTTAGGAAAGGCCCTGCCAGGCATTATGATACCCATTGGGTATATCTCGATTTTTCTTATTTTGGCCTTGATGCCGACTGGCGGTTGTAAGGACCGGACTGGCCAATCGACCGGGGACGATAGTAATGGGCCGATGATCGTGGACACGGGCCGATTCACTATGATGGGCACTTTCGTCCGGATTCAGCTACGCTGCGATAACGAGCAGATTGGTCGCGAAGCCATCAAATCCGCCCAGGCAGCTCTGGCTCAGGTGGATCAGCTGATGAGCACTTATCGGGATGATTCGGAACTGTCCGAAATCAATCGCCGCGCTGCTCAGGAACCGGTAAAGGTTTCCGCCGAGACCTTCCAGATTCTGCTCCGTGCACAGAAATTCAGCCAAATTACCGATGGGGCCTTCGATGTCACGGTGAGTCCGTTGATTAGACTCTGGAAAAGCAGTGCCCGGGAAAACCGCCTTCCCCCGGCTGACGAGTTGGCCCGGGCTGGAAAAGTCGTTGGTTACGATAAGCTCATCCTGGGCAGCCCGGACGATTCGAGAGTGTCTTTTGCGGTTGACGGGATGAAGATCAACGTCAACGCTATCGCCAAAGGTTACGCGGTTGACCGGGCCCTGGCCGCTACCAGAAAGCCGGGTGTTATTGCCGGCCTGGTCGATATCGGCGGCGAAATTGCCTGCTTCGGCTCCGACGCCCCAGCCAAACCCTGGCTGGTGGGAATCCAGGACCCCTTCGCTAATGATCTGGATAATCCCCTCAGTCAAAAAGCCCGTTGGGTCATCGAACTAAAGGATTGTGCCAT
>DAOWAK010000204.1 GCA_030634605.1 Sedimentisphaerales bacterium | reverse complement strand
GTTCGGCAGGGCCTTTTTGGCCAAGCGGACGACAATTTTAAGCAGGTTCGATGAACTTTACGAAAGCACATTTTATTAAAAACCGTCCTAAAGACCCTGCTGGAGTGCAATTAACGAAACGTAAAACTGCGAAAGTTAACTTAAGGGAAATAAACAATATTCGCCAAAAAGCCCCCTCCGCCAGGAGGGGGTCGGATACGTCGGGTGCCATGCTTTTGCAAAGCATAAGCATGTTTCTTACCGTAGTTGCGAGGGCGGGCCGTGCCCGCCATCCTTACTATTGCACAGTCTTCAGGGTGATCAGTTCCCGCTGGGCCTGAAATGCCAAGGGGCTTTGGGGCTCCAGTTCGCAAACCGCCCGCCAACTGGCCCGGGCCCGATCGATCAGTCCCAAATTTTGCAACGCCAAAGCCAAATTGGCGTGAATATTGGTGTTATCCGGATTTTCATCCAACGCCAACCCAAAATGCTCAACCGCCAAAGCAAACTGGATTCTGTCGCAATACATCAGCGCGAGTTTATAATGCAGGTCGGCATATTCCGGCTTGATTTCCAACGCCTGGCAAAGCTGCTCGACTCCCTCATCCAGATCACCTCTTTCACGCAGCGAAATCCCCAGTTTAATCCTGGCTTTGATATAAGACGGATTAATCTCAAGTGCCTGCCGGAAACATTTAATTGCTTCGTCGCTTCGGCCTTTACCCCTCAATAACAGCCCGTAACGATAGTGCAGGTCCGCGTGATTGGGATTTTCCCGAAGCCCCTGACGGTGCCGTTCAATCTGCAGATCAAGCAACTGATCCATTTCGCGGTTGGACTTGTCCTCCACCTCCGGCAAAAACTCCTTCTGAGCTTTCTGAGCCAAAGCCACCTTCAACTGCAAACGTGCCATTTCCGCAAACAGCAAATTCGTATTCGGCTCCAGTGCCGCTGCTAATTCCAGGGTATCCGCCGATGCATCTTCCCGACCGGAGTACTTCTGTGCGACACCCAGCCCGACATAAGCGGTAATCAACTGATCGTTAATTTCCACAGCTTGATTGAATCGAGCCGCCGCTTCGCAGAAACGCCCCATCCGCAGATGCTGAGTACCCAGCTTAACCGCCGCTTCCAGATAACCCGGATGAATCTCCAACGCCCGGCGGTAATTTTGAACCGCCTGTTCGTCATTACCCACCTGACTGTAAAGATCGCCCAGCCGCAGGAAATTGTCCGGAAATTCACCCTGCTCTTCGATAATTTTGTGCATCTGCTCAATAGCTTCACGTTGCCGACCCGACTGAGCCAGAGACTCAACATAATCATCGTGCAACTCAAAATTATCCGGCTCGATAGTTAATGCCCGCTCGAACACCTCGGTAGCTCGTTCGTACTCTTCCGTTTGCAGGTATAACTGCCCCAGGAAAAGATAAAGACAAACATCTTCCGGGTGTTCATCGCAAGCCGCCTGACACTGCTTTATAGCGTTGTCAAAATCACCGCTTTGCAGATAAATAGCTGCCAGACGCTGACGAGGCTGCCTCAAATAAGGACGACACATCGCCGCTTTACTGTAAAGTTCAATAGCCTTTTCCTGCTGACCGGCTCGCTCGGCACACATCCCCAACCCAAACAACACTCGGCTCTCATTAGAATGAAACTGATACGCCTGCTGCAATTGAGCCGCTGCCTCATTCAAATTGCCGTCCGAGCTGTACATCGCCGCCCACGCCAGACGCGTATCCAGATGCCCGGGGTGCTGCTTCAAAATCTCCTCGAACAATTCCGCCGCCTGTTCAGACGATCCGTTTTGCGAATAATGAATCGCCAAACGTAGTATATTGGCCGTGTGTTCAGGATTACTGCGCACCTGATTGCTCAGCAACTCCGCCTGTTCTCCAGTCAACGGCAGACAGCCCGGCAAGACCAGTTCCAAAAATGTCTGTTCGAGTCCTTTGCCCAGCAGTTCCAGTAGATTACTCATTTTCCTTTTCTCCCAAAAAGACCAAAAGATCAGACACCAATCTCCTCCAGTGCCTTACTCGCTTGTTGATAATTCGCGTTGATTGTCAGAGCTTCGTTATATTCCGCCTTCGCCTGGTCAAGTTGCCCCATCGCCTGCGAAATCCGCCCCAGCATCACATAAACATCCGCATAACGAGCACCACCGGCCACCGCCTGCTCCAAAACTTTCCGAGCCCTGGGCAGCTTCCGATTCCGCTGATAGATCTTCCCCAGCGTTATCTGTGCCTGGTTGTAGTCCGGATTAATTCGCAACGCACAACGCAACGACTGAACCGCCTTGACCCAATTCCCCAGTTTCTCGTGAATCATCCCGCAGTAATAATGTAAGTCCGCGTGCGCCGGACACCTCTCCAATGCCCGCTCCACAGCTTCCAGCAAACGCCCCTGTTCCTGCCTGGAATCACCCGAACGCTTCTGATAGATCAGGCACTTTACATACTCCGGCTCGGCGATTATCATTTCCGCCAGATCATCAATCACACTCCCGTCAGAAATATCAACCTCATCCCGACACTGCTCAAAAAGATACATTGCCCGTCGCTTGCCCATCTTTCCGGCACAATTGGCCGCCAGCGTCAACGCCTGCCTGATAGCTTTGTCGTCGCCCCTCAATTGAGCCGCCTGCTGAAATGACTGAAACGCCAAATCGTATTTTTCCTGCGCCGCATAGGTCATCCCCAACCAATAATGGGATTCCACCCGTCGATAATCCCGACGCAATGCCCGGCAGAACCACTCTTCAGCAAGTTGATATTCTTCATTTTCCGCGTGAAACATTCCCAGGCAGTGAGCCAGCATCGAATCTTCACCGCTTAATCGCAAACCGTCATTAACCGTCGCAATCGCCTGAGCCTGCTGTCCCTGCTGCCACAACTGCAAAGCCAACCGCACCCGAACCTGAACATTTTCCGGTTCGCGTTTCAACCAGCCCGCCAGTGAATCCCTGCCCGAGTTACTCTCCGGGCCCAAACCCTGATTCTTCACCCGACCAAACAGCCCTTGCATCGACGCCGGAATAATTCGGCCCGCCTGACGCTTTATTGCCCGGCGCCTGGTTTGACTGTTTTTCGTGATTTTTACGCGTTTCATATAAAGGTTGCCTGGTTAAGCTTCCGTAGCCATTCCCACCGGCTTGATTCGTATCCTTCTGACACAAAAACCATCACCGATGACATTGTCGCTATCGACGTCGGATGGGCGTACCTTGACCACTCAACCCCAATATCTATACTGATAACGCATTTTTTTGCCCCCCCAACTGGCCTAACCGGCACAGCTTGACCAGACTAAAAATTCCCCCGTTAAGCTGAATGGTTTGTATTGGTTAGCCCGAATTGGCCGCCGAAAATAAATGTGATTTCAGAGAACCGCTATCGACTTATTGGACCTGAATCACCCCGTCCCCCATCAAATACCTATGCAGGAGCAGGGGACTAACCAGAAGCCCATAATTGAATAGCATAGGAATTTGGTAACCGTTCACAGAAATGACCGGTGGCATGCTTACGCCCGTCTTCGGGTTTAAGCATGGTATTTAGCCCCCGGTTTTACCGGGGGTTTGAACATCAAGTGCCACCTTTCTACGTATTCGTAGAGAGGTGCTCATGTACAACCGCCGGGGTCTTGCCAGCCGTCCGCCAGGACCGCTCGTAGCCAAAATGAATTTTTAGAGGTTCCCTAAAATGTGCTTTCGTAAAGTTCATCGAACCTGCTTAAAATTGTCGTCCGCCTAGCCAAAAAGGCCCTGCCGAACCGAAACCCAACCGAGCCACTCAAG
>DAOWAK010000284.1 GCA_030634605.1 Sedimentisphaerales bacterium | reverse complement strand
CCCAGTTTCAATAGGCATCCCCCCAAACACGAGCATCTTTTTGTCGCACCGCAACTGATCACCCTGCTACAAAACATGTGGCCTCGACATCTTACTGGCGGCAACAGAAGTTCCATTAGCTGAATTAAGATCGTTGATCGTCCAGGCGTTGTTCTTCTTGATCAACTGGGCATGACGACGGGAAATGGTATTATCCGTCAAAGGCAGATCAGGACTGTCCCGCCCGACCAGCGACGGAGTATGCGTAATATCAAACGTATGCCCCTTATCCGGTCCTTGTAAAATATGCAGTGTCAGCACAGTCTTGGTTCCAAGAGATTATTAAAACAGGCTATGAATACTTTTGTAAACCGAGAATTCAGTTTCTATTCACTTAACCCTACCATTCTAATTCTTTTTGCCTTTTTCGTCAAGAGACCTTTATTAACCGCATCGGCTGGCAAAGGGTAAACGGCATCTCCTGTCATAAAGCTTTTGCAGAAAAGACTTTACAAAACCACTTTCCCCGTAAAAATACTGGCCGGCGTAATTTCTCCACCCAAAAAACCGCGAAAATTGTGCCCTTTACCACCATTTCGTTCAATCCAACCAAAAAAATTTGCTGATTTGTGACACCTCCATGACATTCAACGACCGAATTGGCAAATTTCCCGAAAAAACACGCCACAGGCCAAAATTACCGGACCTTAATCCTGTCCAAATCTAACTTCTTGGAAAAATCAGCTATCGCAAAAATGGATTACTGCTTTTTTCCTGCCCGACCGTCGTTACCGGCCCATGCCCCGAATAAACCTGCACATCATCACCAAGCACTAAAAGCTTCTCACGAATGCTCCCCAGCAGAACTTCCCGGTTACCGCCCGGAAAATCATCCCGCCCGATACTGCCCGCGAACAGCGTGTCTCCGGTAAAAACCACCTGCTCATCTTCGCAATAAAAACTCAATCCGCCCAGAGTGTGCCCCGGCGTCGCCAGCACCTTAAAACTCATCGCTCCAAAACAGAAGTTGTCCCCCTCGGCCATAATATCATCCGGCTCACCCACCTTCACCAGCTCCCCTGTCAGCCAGGACAGATTCACCTTACCGTTAGTCAACATCTCCGCATCTTCGGCACTGACCGCCACCGGTATCTCGCCAAACTCCTCACGCAACAACGGAATCCCCGCAATGTGATCGCAATGACCATGCGTCAAAATTATCCGTAGCGGTTTCATCTGCTCCTGACGCAAAAACTCCACCAGCGGCTCCGCCGAAAATCCCGGATCAATCAGCAGGCATTCTTTTGCCTGCTCAGTTTCACGCACCACAAAACAATTCGTCTGAAAATCACCTAATACTGCACAATCAATCTGCACGCCATTTCCTTTCCTAAAATTCCTCACCCCCCGAATCGCGGCTCAAACCGGCAGGCATGGTAGCACCACGGTTTTTCCCCGTCAATTTAATTATCCTATCCAGCCATTTTCCGCTATAATCCCTGTCTGATTTAGTAAAACACGGATTTTAAACGATAAAGGAAATTGTGAATAACACCTTTTACATCGAAACCATGGGCTGCCAGATGAACAAGCTCGACTCCGAACTCGTCGCCGGCCAGCTTCAAAATAACGGCTTGAGCCCCACCGACGATCCCACCCGGGCCGCGGTCATCATCTTCAACACCTGCTCGGTCCGCCAGCACGCCGAAGACAAAGTCATCAGCAAAATCGGCCAACTCCGCCGCCGCCACCAGCAGCAAAAAGACCTAATCCTCGCCGTCATCGGCTGCATGGCCCAACGGCTCGGCCAGGAATTGCTCGACTCCCACCAGCAAGTTGACATCGTCTGCGGCCCCGGCCAAATTCATCAACTAAGCAAAATGATCGCCGATATCCAAAACCAGCGTCAACGCCTGCTTAGTCTCAACGATCCCGCCGAAAACGAAAAACTGGAAAACCTCGACAACTCCAGACGGCATCACGATTCCCCCATCCCCTTCATGGCTTACGTTCGCGTCATGCGCGGCTGCAACAACTTCTGCAGCTATTGCATCGTCCCCTACGTCCGTGGCCGCGAATGCTCCCGACCCATCGAACACATCGTTGACGAATGCCGCCAACTCACCGAAAACGGCGTCAGGGAAATCACCCTGCTCGGCCAGACGGTCAACTCCTACAAATATCAAAATGACAACAAAACTTTCACCCTCGCCGACGTGCTCGAAAAAATCCACGACCTCCCCGGCCTCGCCCGCATCCGCTTCGTCACCAATTACCCTCGCAATTTCGACGAACGCATCCTTCATGCCATGGCCGACCTGCCCAAGGTCTGCGAATATCTACACATCCCCGCCCAGTCCGGCTCCGACCGCATCCTCAAAGCCATGAACCGCCGCTACACCGCCGCCGATTACCTCGAACTCATCCGCAAAGCCCGCGACATCGTACCCGGCATCACCATCGCCGGTGATTTCATCGTCGGCTACTGCAACGAAGACGATCAGGATTTCAACGACACCAAAGCACTCGTACAAAAAATCCGCTACAAAAACTGCTTCATCTTCAAATACTCACCCCGCCCCGGCACCCGCGCCGACGACAAATTAGCTGACAACGTCCCCGACCCCATCAAACGCCAACGCAACACCGAACTGCTCGAACTCCAAAATCAAATCTCTCACGAAGACAACCAGAAT
>DAOWAK010000092.1 GCA_030634605.1 Sedimentisphaerales bacterium | reverse complement strand
TGCGGAAGATCGGGTGGCTGAATATTATCGGTAACGTAGCGCCGATGATCGGTTTGTTCGGGACGGTCTGGGGGATGATCGAGGCGTTTAACCGGATTGTCAAGGCGCAGGGTCAGCCGGAGCCGGACCAGTTGGCTGGGGCGATCTCGATTGCACTGGTTACGACGCTTTGGGGATTGTTCACTGCCATTCCGGCGTTGGCGGCTTACGGATCGCTGCGGAATCGGATTGACGCGCTGGCGGCGGAAGTTGTGATTACGGCGGAGAATTTTCTGGAAAATCTCAGCAACTCCCACCAGAGCGAAAAATCATAGCAGGGCTGATGTACCCAATGGGTATCATAATTCCTGGCAGGGCCTGCCCTAAAAGGCTGTCAGATCCCCGATCCAGTCGAGGGCAAGCTTAGATTTACAAATTGAGCAACATGGTATTTTGATTTGTGATCGGTATATATGAAAAAAATCAGTGCTATAAAAAAACCTCCGCGTTCAATTCAGTTTAATCTGACAGCCATGATCGATGTGGTTTTCATTTTGATTACTTTTTTCATGCTGATTTGTCGCTCGATCGGTCAGGAGAACTACAAGTTGTCGGTTCCGGATGAATGTTCGACAGCGATAGTGGCTGATCAGTCCGAGCAGGGTGGATTGACAGTTTCGGTTTTTCCGCGGGGGCCGAAGGTGCGGGTGCCGGCGGCGGGATTGAAGCCAGGTCAGGCAGGTGCCAGGCAGGCGGTTTACGCGGTTCGGTCAATGAGCTTTGATCCGCAAAGCGAGGTTTACAGCGGGGACCGGGAGTTGATGCTGGCGGAGATGACCGCTGAGATCGAGCAGGCGGTTCAGCAAAAGGGTGAATCGGTGGTGCATCTGCGCGTGGATAAGAATCTTAGTTACGCTGAAGTGCAGCCGGTGTTGCAGGCTTTGGCGCTGGCTGAGGTGAAAACAGTGCATCTGGCGGCGTATCGGGTTGATCAGCCGGACGAAGTGGCCGGCACACGAGAGATGGATCAGCGATAGCGGTGATAGAGCAATGGACGAACGGAAAGCGCAAAACAACGAAAAAGTTCAACATCGACGTTATCGTTCGCATCGCGGGCGACCGAGGATTCAGTTGCTGCTGGTGCCGATGATTGACATTGTTTTTTTGCTGTTGACGTTCTTTTTGCTGACGGCCAGTTTTCGGCCCGCGGAGGCTTTTTTGCCGGCGGAACTGCCCGGCGGTTCCGTTGCGGACGCCGAATTGATGGAGTTGGAGCCGTTGCTGATATTTCTGGAGAGTCTCCCGGATGGCAGATGTCTGATCCAGATTGGCGATGAGGTTGAGTTTGAGGTGGTGGATCAATCGGCGGCGGCCGGGCAACTGGGGGGGGAGCAATTGCCGGTGCAGATTAGTTTTGAGCAGTTACCCCGGCAGGTTGATCTGGTGCTAAAGCAGCAGCATCGGGCCAGTGACGATCCGGTCAAGCTGGTGCCACAGCGGCAAACCAACTGGGATCATGTTTTGAAAACTTACCATGCCCTGTGGCGGTTGAATCTGACCAATATCATTTTCGCGATAGTTGAATAGAGAGCTGATTTGGCGAGGCGTTGATCGGAAAGATCGCCAACTGGATAATCATGAGCAATTTGCTTTTCATTAACAAAACAACAGTAATTTTTGGGGTGGTATTTTTGTTTTGGCCGACGCTGATTCTTGCCGGCGAGACAGAAACGCAGGGCAATATTGAATCAGCCGGGTTGCCGGCGAAAGAACAATTGTTTGAATACTACTTGGGGCAACCGGATGATTTGGAGGGGGCGGACAGTTTGCCGGCGGTGCTGGAGGGAATGGCCAAAAGTGGCAGCTGTGATGTTCTGGAGAAGGTTCTGGCTGGGGCGGGAGTGAAGCTTTTTGAGCGGGCGGGAAATCTGGAACTTTCGATGGGATTGTTTTTTTTCGGGCAGATGAATCCGGCAAAGGACGAGCTGGACGAGTTGCTGGGTAAGGCGAATGATGAATTGTTGGTGGCTGAAGGGGGTGTGAAGGATTTGCTTCAGTGGCTGGATAATTATGGCGGTGAAGATTGGGACCGGCGTTTCGGGCAGACGGGATTTTATGAAAGATTGCTGCAGATTCGTCACAATGTTCTGGTAAGCAGAGCTGCGTGGTTGTTTTTTCGGGCGAGTGTGGATCATTATGGTTCAGCCAGGGCGACAGGGAATCAGAATCATCACGGAGAAAAATTGTATGGCCGGATGACGGAGGTGATTCAGCGGCTAAGCGAATTGATTGACAATGCGGAGCAATCGGATGCCGCCCGGGAAACGGTGCATTTTTTGCACCTTTGGCAGGCCAGGATGTTTCGGGTGATGTCTTGTTACCAGGAGCAGTTCCTGCAGGAGGCGCAGCGGCAGGGGCAGGTCGCTTTGAAAAGTCGGCCGGAACCGGATATCGAGTTTGCTTTGCGGTTTGAAATGTTGCGTTGCGATTTGCATAATCCACCGAAAGTCACTGGTGACTTCGATGCTGTTTTTGCTGAAATTGCCCGGTTGCGTGGTTGGTTGCGGAATAGCCCGATGAAAGATTCGTCGGCGGAATTATTTCAGATGGCGGTGTTGGAGTCGATTTTGCTGCAGAAAAAGCAGAAGCAGGTTAACTCGGCAGAGAGTTTGGGCCCGCGCGGGTATTTGTCGAATCGTCGCTATTTGTTGCCGTTGATCGAGTTGGCCGACCGTGATGAGCGAATGAGAAGGTCAGTTGCCCAGTTGGTTTGTCGTCGGCTGGCGGTGTTGATTGGGCAACTTGATCAGCCGGGTGATCATTCGCAGTGGGTAGTGTGTCTGAGGACGGCCGGCGATTTTGAGTTGCTGAATCTGGCACAGTATTACAGCGGGGCCGGGTCGGGGAGAGATTATCGCAAGGCGATTTTGATATTCGAAATTTTTTTGCAGCAAAGACCGGCTAATCACGAAAAATTTCCGGATGTGCTTTATGAAATTGGACTGTGCAATCGCAAGCTGGCGGATGAATTGGGACAGGCTGGTATGCAGGCGAGCCTGTTACGAAAAGTTGCTGCGATTGAATACTGGAATCGGCTGGGCAGGGATTTTCCTCGATGGCAAAGTAAAAAAAATGGTGTTGTGATTTTGTCGGGGATCGTGCAGAGCCGTTCAGCGGGGCTGGTTTGGGAACTATTTTGTGCGGATGAGAAGCGGTTTACGAAACTGGCATCGCAGACGCTGGAGCTGCTGGTTGGGCGTTACGAAACGAAAAGCGGTACTTTGATGGGCGATTATTGTCAGTTGGCTGATTCGCTGAGTTATCGTTACCATTACGGATTGGTGCTGCGGTCAGCCGGGCAATTCAGCAAGGCGGCGAGGATTCTTAAGTTGGTTCCGACGGATGATCCCCACAAACCGGCAGCCTGTTATTATGCCGCGATTTGCCTCCTGAAGCTTTGCTCAGCAGAGGATTTGCCCCAGGCGGATCGTAACAGGTTGCGTGCGCAGACAACAGCGGAGCTGGCTCACCTGGTGGAGGATGAGCGAAATCAATCTGCTTTTTTCTATCGTTCTGCGGTTCTGCAGTTGGTCCGGATGTATCAGGAAGGCAGCCAGGCGGGCAAGGCGATGCGAGTTTTGCGCCAGACGATTGCGGCAGGTCAGCAAGACGATCAATTGATAAATCTGGGAATGAATCTGGTAAGCGGACAGCGGCGGCGTTGGCTTGATTATCATAGCAACAATCAAAGGGCGGAGTTGCTTGAGTTGTTGGCCGATACGCAGGCATTGTCGCGAGTAATTTTCGACAGGCTTAGTGCAGCGGCGCCCCGAACTGAATCTGAAAGCGTTCGGTTAAAGTCAGCCATGCGAACTTTGCTGGATCAACTTGCTTTGGCGGCTGCGGTTTTGGCGGATCGCTCGGCACAACAGACGGTCCACTCCCGGCAATCGGACAGTTCCGTTTCTTGGGATCGGCCGCAGTTGGCTTATGCTGCTGCTGTTGAGTCGGCAGGTGAATTGTTGATGCGGGCGGCTGCGGATCAGGTTAACCAGAAGCAGCTTTGGTTTGTTCGTTGTCATGCTTTGTTTGCGTACGCCATGGGCGATTACGCCAAGTCTCAGCAGTTATGGTATCGATTGCGATCCGGGACCGGCCCCTGTCACGAGGATGATGAGTTGCGATATTACTGGTGGGAGGGCCGCTATTATGGTTTGCGCTGTCTGGCCAAGCGAGGCCAGGTTGACCGGGCGGCACATTCGCTGGAAGTGTTTTTGAATTCGCGTGAGTATCCCGATAATCCCTGGCTCCGTCGCATGCAGCAACTGCAGGGGGGACTGGCGGGCTTGCAGGAGAATTTGGCTGACCTTCAGAGCGATTCAGCAAAATTGTCGGGCACGGCAGAATTCTAAGGCGATTTTTTTTTAGTGACGACCTGCGGTTATTCTTTCCATTCGGTTGTAACTTCATCCATCTCGATAGCGTTTTCCAAATCGCTATGCGCCTGACTGATAGCCTGGGCGATTTCGCCGGTGCCGGGAATGTTCTGAGGAGCATTTTGCTTCAGGGGCGGATTCGGATTGGCTTCGGACGGTTCAGGGGATTCGCTTTCGAGCTGATGACTGACCTTGGCCAGATTGGCATTAGTCGAGAGTAACTGTTTCCAGCATTGTTCCAGCTCTTCACGTTGGATTTGTTCCTGTTGGAGTCGAATTTGCATTTGCTGCAGATTTTGTTCAGCGGTATCGCGTTGTTGATTGGCCTGGGCCAGTTGGCCTAGCAGTTCTTCTTTTTGTCGGGCCCATTTTTCGGTGCGTTTTTTGAGTTCCTCACGAGTCTGTCGAATGACTTTTTTGATTTCCTGACACCTGGCGGCCCACTGTTGAATGTTCTCTTCCAGATAATGCTGCTGAGTTTGGGTAGCGTTTTCGTCCTGTTGGTGTTGGCCGAGCAGTTCCTGAAGTTTTTGCTGGGTTTGATCCCGCTCAGCTTCCCATTGCCGCTGTTGGGTTTCCAGTTCGCAACGGAGTTGATTGAGTTGTTTTTGGGCCTGGTCGCGGTTGCTGATGGCCTGGTTCAATTGCTCATGGGAATTGTTATTTTCTTCGGACCAGAGCTGTTCACGGTGAGATAATTCCTGATGAGCCTGAGCGAGGGTTTGTTCGATTTTTTCGCGTTCGGTCATTTCCCGCTGGAGCTGATCGGTTATGATGGTGCGTTCCTGCTCGAGTTCGGTCACTTGCTTGAGCAGGTTGGATTTGGTGGTTTCGAGGTTTTGCTCCGCTTGGGATTGCAGTTGGTTTTGCTGTTGTAATTTTGCGTTCAGGGTTTCCGCCTGCTTGCCCAACTCATCCTTTTGCTGGGTGAGTTCTTGAATCTGCTTTTCCAGCGACTCGCGATGCTGCAGCGTTTTTTCGCTATTTTCGCAAAGCAGGTTCTGGGAATTTTTCAACTCTGTTTCAATTTTATCAATTTTTTCGCTCCAGGATTGAGCTTGTTCGTCCTGTTGATTCTGAACGGTTAACAATTGCTGCTGAGCTTCATCCCGCTCGGTTTGTGCCTGATGAGTTTCAGCTTCGAGTTCGGCCTGGGCAGCTTCGTATTCATTTCGTTTGCTTTCGAGGACATCGAAAGAATTCTGAACTAAACCTTCCAGTTCCTCCTGTTGTGATTGCCATTTTCTCGATTGGGTTTCCAGCTCACGTCGGGCACAGCTCAGTTCCTGTTTCATGTTGTCATATTCAGTTGATCGGCTGCGCAGCAGCGTTTTTAGGCGGAACCGCTGGCCTCTCCAACGTTCCTGGAGTTTAATAAATTCGTCTTGAGACTGCGACAGTTCAGTTTGTAAGGTTTTGCACTGAGCGGTAGTCTGCTCCAGTTGCTCCTGCAGGCTGTCCCGTTCGCTGGTCCAGCTCTGAACGCGTTGCTCAAAGACGCTATGGGCGTTATCCAGATCAGCCAGGGCTTTTTCTCTGGCGGAATCTTC
>DAOWAK010000286.1 GCA_030634605.1 Sedimentisphaerales bacterium | reverse complement strand
GAACGATATTACCAAGGAGCAGATCCGGTTCTACCTGAGAGACGATAATATTAATGTTCATATCAACAGCTTTTTCAGGAGTAATGCTGGGGCGAATACGCATGGTTACGCCCACTTCCTTTTCCTCGAAATTCTGGGTGAAAGTGCCTCCCTCTGCAGATTCTCTACTGTTGGCGATAAAGGGGACGGTTTGGCCGCGGAAGAAAGTGGCTTCTTCATTACTTTTGGCCCAAAGTGTAGGTTGATTGAGTATTTTAGCATCAGTGGTTTTTACCAGGAAATCGACCAGCATGGAAACGTCCATTCCGGCTTCGAAGTTTACCGAACCAAAAGTTTCCGCATAAGCCAACGTTGACAGAGCAGTCAAGGCGTTTTCGGTAAGGGTGCCAAAAGTAGAGGGACTGTTGGCAAGCTGCAGGCCCAGCGAAGTCATTTTTTCGTGGTTGATAGCGATGATTACCGCCTTGACCATGACTTGTTGGGCGGGCTGGTCCAGTTCTTCGATCATTTGTTTGACGCTTTCGATATATTCGGGGGAACAGAGCACCATAATAGCTTTGCTGCGATGGTCAGGAATGAAACGGATTTGGCCGATGACATTACTGATGGGTCGCTCCTCGTCCGGTCGGCGGCGGGCGGAAGTCCACCATGGTTTGTATTCGCCTGGCGGAGTGTTGCGACGGTCCTGGGTATTTGGGCGGTTGGCACCATCTGTTTCGTCGGATGCGGCGCCTGGAGCATAGCTGGACAGGTCCCGCTTGGCCAACTGAATTGTTGCTACCGTGCCGGTTTCATTCAGGAGGGCGTTGAGGCGTTCGCAGAGGTCTTCGGGATCAGCGTATTTTAAGGTTACCACGGTAGGCAGTTCAGCGGCTTCCTGTCGGTCAAGTTCTTCGATCAACTGTTTGACGACATTGTAAGCTTCGGGGATTTTACTTATCACGATGATTTTCTTAGTGTCGGGGACCGGCTCAAAAGAAAGTTGTCCGTATAGAGGCCCGACGATTTGTTTTTGTGTCTCACCTCCTCTTCTACCGAAACCAAAGATGAATCTGAACGGATCGTTAGAGCTGCTTTGATCTTCTGAGAATAAGGTGCTTAAAAGTTTGGCCATTTTAACCGGATCGGAATTGTGCAATTCGACGATCATGGGTTTTACCTTGTCAACCTTTAGCGGTTGATCCCACTCGGCGATTTGCTTGGCGATTTTTTCCATGTTCCTGGGCGAAGCAATAACGGTTACCTGCTGCAGTGAGGAGTAAGAAATGACCCGAACCTTGTCATCATCATCCTGGCTGTTGCGTTGGTTTCGACTATTGTAGAAATTATAAGGATTGTAGCCACCGCCGCCGGCATTATCCGTATAGAGTTCTTCGATATAAGATTTGATCTGGTCGGGGGCGGCATGGTCGAGCGGGAAGTCGCGGGATTCATATTTTTCGTAGTCGTAGGGCCTGTCCCACTTTTTAACATCTTCGGCGATTTTTTCCATCTTTGCCGGAGAAGTGATAACCGTGACCTGCTGCAGTTCGGGATAGGCAATAACGCGGACCATGTCCGGACCGGTATCGCTGCGTCGCGATTGGCGAGAATAGCCATAACCGTAACCACTGTAAGAATATGATTCGGTGCCGGATACGGTGTGTAACTCTTCGATATACTTTTTTATCTGATCGGGCTGGGCGAATTTCAGTTTAAAGTGTCTGGTTTCGAAGATGTCCGGGGGGATGTCAATTTCGTCAATGAGTTTTTCAACAATCTGGCGATTATCTTCACTGCCGAAGACCATCAAGGTTCTGGTTTTCTCCAGGGGCACAGCCATGACTTTCGATCTAAGTTCATGACCGGGCATTTGCTGCATGGTATTGTTGATATGCTGAGCAAGTTCGCGGACATTAACATGTTGAATTTTGATGATGGTGTGCCTGGTGTCAACAGGTTCTTTTTTATCCAGTTTTTCAATCCAATCCCCGATCTGAATAATATCATCAGGAGAGGCCTTGGCGATAATCCATTGCCTTTTTGGTTCGGGAATGAGTACGATGGGAGTATTTCTGGCACTGACGACCACCGAAGTGGCCGGCCCGCTGGATTTGCCGCCACCCGGAGAGGATCTGTCCGACGGCTTTGAGGAGCGTGAGGGATTTTTCGATTTGTTGCCACCGCCTGATTTCAGGGAGCCATCGCCAACCAGAATACGCAGCAACTGGACGATTTCGACAGGATCACCCCGGTGGATTTCGAAGACCTTGGTAACCGTAGGACCGGCCTGTGAGATATCGAGCTGATCGATAATCCGCTCGATGCGGATGAGATTGGCGACGGTATCGATAATGACCAGGACGCGAGTGGTTTCATCGGCGGAAATATAGCCATATTCAGCGATCAGGGGCAGGATTAATTCCTGCAGGCGTGAGGGGCTGTAGCTTTTCAGACGGAAAAATTTCTGGACGATCATGTCTTTATTGTCAATAGCAGCCAGGGGTTCCTCGGCAGATATGGTGGGCACCGAAGTCAGTTTGGCATCTTTAATAGGTTTGAGATAAATTACGTCGTCGGTCTGTTCGACAATAAATCCTTTGTTGTGCAAAGCGGTATAGATCATGGCGAGGGCTTTGCTGCGGGGCATTTTTTTGGTGGAATAG
>DAOWAK010000328.1 GCA_030634605.1 Sedimentisphaerales bacterium | reverse complement strand
ACCGGGTGATTGATTATGTTGGCGGTAAGGATGATTTACGTGAGGGTGTTGTCAGGGCCATCGGCAGTGCCGCCCGACGTTTTGAGGAAGATCATCTGCGGATGTTGCGGGCGGTTCGATTTGCCGGTCGGTTCGATTTTAAGATTGAGCGAAAAACCTTCCAGGCCATCCGTAAGCATGCGGACAAGCTGAAACGGATCAGTGTCGAACGTATTGCCGGTGAACTGGAGTATATTCTGGCGGATCCCAACCGCAAACGTGGTTTGACACTGGCATACGAAAGTGGGCTGCTGGAAAATATTTTTCCTGAACTGGACGAGGGTGATTTGTGTTTTGGGATTAAAATCGCCTCCGCACTGCCGAAAAAATGCAGCTTTGCATTGGCATTGGCAGCGTTGCTGATCAACTGTAACGGGAAAACATCTAAACATATCTGTCGCGATTTAAAAACTTCCAATGAATTGCGCAGCCAGGTGTCCTGGTTAATAAGTAATCGTCAGGTGCTGCTCGATGCGGTGCCGTTATCGAAAGGTCGTCTAAAACAATGGTTGGCTGAGCCGTTGTTCGAAACGCTAATACTGTTGACTCGAACTCATTCCCGGTTAACAGCTACCGGCAAAGACCAGCTCCGCACGTTACGGAAACAGATAGCTGATTTGGGTGATGAGCCTTTGACGCCGCCACGCCTACTGGACGGCCATAACCTGATCAAGCTTGGGGCTATGCCCGGACCCATGGTGGGGCAGTTGAATGAAGAATTGTATCTTGCCCAGTTGGAAGGCAATGTTCAGAACGTTCGGCAGGCTGAAACCTGGGTCAAAAAATGGCTGAGTCGCCGTCATAATCAGGATTGACCTTGCCTTACCTCGCATTTGGTAAAGGGTGTGTGGTTCAGTCAGGCCGTTTGCTCGAAAGCCTCATCGTAGTGCTTTGCCAGATTCGTCCATGACAATTGGGCTACTTTATCTTGTAAAATTTTCGGCTGCTTCGGGAGTTCCCGGCAGAAGCTGATCAGTTTGTCTCTGAGATCGTCATTGCTGCTGTAAATAAATTGTTCGTGGACTTCCGTCGGGAGCAATTCCGGATAACTAAGCCGCGCGGGGACTAGCGGACGGCAGCCGGTGGCGATTCCTTCCAAAACCGACAGTCCGAAAAATTCGTGGATGCTGGTCGATACAATAATGTCGCTGCCTCTAAGCAAGTCAAGGTAACTGCGACGGTCTGGTGCATAACCGAAATGCGTTAATTGGTTCGAAAGGATTTTTTTTGCGGCAGCAAAGATTGGCGGACTTTGCCGAAAGCTCTGTCCGGCGACGATCAACCGAAAATCAATTCCGCTGCGCTGCAAATCAAAAAGCGTTTCGAAAAAATCCTCGGGATTTTTGTCATATTCCCAACGGTGATTCCAGAGAACGGTAGGGGGGTGGCCTTGGGGCGAAAGTGATGTCGATTCGAACAAATCCGGCTCAAGTCCGAGCGGCATGACCAGGCTATTTTTGCGAATTGTTTCTGCTATATTTTCCGGAACGAAATCCGGCATTTTTTTCAAAAGGTCTTCAACCGCCTGCAGGAAACTATCATAGTGATATTGTGAATTGAACCAGACGGCATCGGCTGCCAGGCAACTGGTAATATTGGTGAATCCGTATTGATAATCCCTCTGAAATTCATCCTCCAAAGGATAAGTAAGCTGGTTTTCGTGGAAATAGCAAACCAGAGGAGTGCTTTTTAGTGGTTCGGGCAGCAGTGCTCTGAGGTCAGCCACGCTGGTCATGTCGGAGGTGAAAATCAGATCAATATCGCCCGGTCGCAAATGGTTTTCTGCCAGTAAATTTGAAACTTTCCGGGCGAAATAGATCGCCGAACCGCGCATTCGCCATTTCCATTT
>DAOWAK010000255.1 GCA_030634605.1 Sedimentisphaerales bacterium | reverse complement strand
TTCCTTCGAAATTCGTCATTGTTTCGTCATTCTGGTTTCTTAATTCGTCATTAACTTCTTAGTTAGTTCCTGTTGCGGAAGCGACTTTTTGTCATTCCCGCGAAAGCGGGAATCCAGTATTTCGGCCCCAAAATGGGGTTTCGCTAACGTACGGTTTTGCATAATTAAAAAAAACGTCTTTCCGCAACAGGAACTAGTTATCCTAAACCGTAAACACTTACAGATTTCACATATCCCGGTCTTGGTTATAGTTCGGCATAACGCCCCAGTTCAACTTGGTATTCAGCAGGTCCCACTGACTCTGCCGCGGATTATGCACCAGTTGAAAACAAGGCTCCGCCCGGGTAATAATCACTTCATCTTCACTTTTCAACGCCACTGTCGCCTGCCCATCGATAGCAATCACCGCGCTGCTGCAAAACCCTTTCAGCACAGTTTCATCCTCATTGCCCCGCCGTCCAATCTCATTGCATCGCAAACGAATCGGCTTGTCCAGTTGAACCACGATAGGACGAAAATTCAAAGAATGTGCCGCCAACGGAGTTATCACCGCCGCTTCCAGGGTGGAATACAAAATCGGTCCACCCGCTGATAGATTATAGGCCGTCGATCCCGTCGGCGTCGCTACCACCAGCCCGTCCCCGGCACACAACGCCAGATGTTCATCTCCGATCCGGATGCTCACCTCGATCATCCGAAAGGGCGGCCCGACCATCACCGCCAACTCATTCACCGCCATCACGTTAACTTCCTGCTCCCGCTCCGGCCCACGAACACAACAGTTCAGCATTATTCGTCGGCTGATCTCCACCTGACCCGCCAGAATTTCACCCAAAGTTCCTTTCATCTGCTCCAAAGAAAACTCCGCCAAAAATCCCAGCTTGCCCACATTCACCCCAATCACCGGCACCTGCTTAGTTTTCATCGCCCGAACCGTCGACAAAATCGTCCCGTCCCCGCCCAGCACCGTAACAAAATCCGCCTCCGGCAAATCCCCCAAATCCAGACGCCCTTCGATGTTGTTCGCTACCACGCAGACTTCACGCCGCAAAAATCCCAACAGATCCTTACCCAACTCCAAAGCGTCAGACTTCTCCAGATTGGCAACAATAATAAATTTTTTCGCTTTCACTTGCTGATTCATAATCCACTCAAACTGAAAAATTCGATTTGTCATTCCCGCGGAAGCGGGAATCCAGTCTTAAAAAACTTCATGCCCTTCATGATCTTCATGGTAAAATTTCTTTTGTGCTTTTTGTGAACTTTTGTGTTTTTTGTGGCTAAGAATCAATCGCCAAAATCGTCTCCGCCATCGCCGCCGCAATCCCATCCACATCAATCCCCACCTCCGCCAGCTGCCCGACTCGACTGTTGTGCTTAATGTAACGATCCGGAATACCCAAACAACGAATCCCTCGCGTATCCAGCTGCATCCGCTGCGCCGCTTCCAGAACCACCGAACCAAACCCGCCCGCCAAAGCATGGTCTTCCACCGTCACCAACGGCACCCGATTCTCACCCGACAACAACTCCGCCAGCAACTGCTCATCGATCGGCTTGGCAAAACGAGCATCCCAAACCGCAATCTCCCGCCCCTGCTCACTCAGTTTATCCGCCGCTTTTAGAGCGTCATAAACCACACTGCCATAAGCCAGCACCGCCCCGTCAGCCCCACCCCGCATCTGCCGCGCCCGACCCACAACAAACTCACCCTTTTCATCCGATCCCACCTCTTCAGCAACCTCCGGCACCGTATCCCGCGGATACCGCAGCGCACAAGGCTGCTCAGCTTTAACCGCCCACTCCAACGCCAGTCGCAACTGACCCTCATCCGCCGGCGCCATCAAAATCATGTTCGGCAGCGTCCGCAACAGCGCAATATCACAAAATCCATGATGAACCGCCCCGTCGCCGCCCACCAGCCCCGCCCGATCAATCGCAAATATCACCGGCAGATTCTGCAGCGACACCTCCTGGAATATCTGATCGAAACTCCGCTGCAAAAACGTCGAATAAATCGTCACCACCGGCCGATGCCCCGTCTTCGCCAGCCCCGCCGCAATATCCACCGCCGCACTTTCTGCGATCCCCACGTCAATCACCCGATCAGGAAACTTCTTCCGCACCGCTGCCAAACCCGTCCCGTCCGGCATCGCCGCCGTCAACGCCACCACCCGCGAATCCGCCTCCATCAGCTCCGCCAGAACTTCCGCAAACGCCGCCGTAAACGTCCGCCCGCTCGAACTCAACGAAACCTTCCCCTCGTCCACCTTAAACGGCTTCGGACTATGAAACGTACACGGATCATCACTGGCCGGCGCAAATCCCCGCCCCTTCTCCGTCTGCACGTGCAGTAACACCGGATGCCCCACGTCCTTAAACGCCTCCAGCATTTTAATTATCGATCCCACGTCATGCCCATCCGCCGGACCAAAATAAGGAATCCCCAACTGCTCAAAAATCTGACGACTCAACAGCGTCGTCTTCAGTCCATCCTTTATCCGGTGAATCCCTTCGCTGATCGCCGATCCCACATAAGGCAGCCGACTAACCAGCAACTTCGTCCGCCGGTGCAAATCCTCGTAAGGCCGCGACAAACGCATCCGCGTCAGATATTCCGCAAACGCCCCCTCCGTCTTATCGATCGCCATGAAGTTGTCATTCAAAATAATCAACATCTGCCGCTTCAGCAGCGTCGTATTGTTCAGACCTTCAAAAGACAACCCGTTAACAATGCTCGCGTCACCCACCACCGCCACCACCCGCTCACTGGTCTGGTTCCGCTGCGCACCCAACGCCAACCCCAACGCACTGGCAATCGCCGTCCCCGCGTGCCCCACAAAAAACTGATCGTAATCACTCTCCGCCGGACTCGGAAAACCGCTTATCCCACCCCCCTGCCGCAACTTACCAAAGTCACCCGCCCGCCCCGTCAAAATCTTATGCACATAACATTGGTGCCCAACGTCCCACGTCAACCGATCAACCTTGAAGTCAAACACATAATGCATTGCTATGGTCAGCTCTATTACGCCAAGGTTACTTGCCAGATGACCGCCAGTCTGGCTGACAGAATATGTTAT
>DAOWAK010000311.1 GCA_030634605.1 Sedimentisphaerales bacterium | reverse complement strand
TTCGTAAAGTTCATCGAACCTGCTTAAAATTGTCGTCCGCTTGGCCAAAAAGGCCCTGCCGAACCGAAACCCAACCGAGCCACTCAAGAAAAAGTGCGAAACCGCACTATTGGAATCAGATATGAAAAAGAAAAAAAGCAAGGGTGTGTCCTGTAAATGGATTCGTGTTGTCGGTCGTTTTCTGGCAAAAACGGTTATAATGATTATGCGGGCACTATTGCAGCCGCTGCTGGGTCGCAGTGGTAAGAATAGCGTAATCAGGTTGGTATCGGGTGATTCGGCGAATGGAGATAAGTCGGTTCTGCAGGCGAATCAGCAGTTGCATAAGGAGGAAAGCATCTGGTGGCGAATTGGACGCGGATTGCTGGTCAGGGCGTTGGTAGTGCCGATTTTGGCGGCAGTGGCGATCGGGGTGGTGATTTACGGCAGTACCCATGCCGAACGATCCCGAATTAGAAGTTTTCCGGATGGGATGCGGCTGTATTATAAGTCAGTGTCGTTTACCAGTACGGACGGGGTAAGTTTATCGGGCTGGTTCATTCCGTCGCTGCGTGCCGAGGATGTGGCTGAGCAGGGTGACAAGGTATTGCGGCGGCAGAGACCGGGCGTGGTGCTGTGTCATGGACTAGGGAGCAATCGCAGTCAGTTGTTGCCGTTGGCAGGTTATCTGAACAGCCAGGGTTATGAAGTGCTGTTGTTTGATTTTCGCGGATGCGGGTTGAGCGGCGGCGAGATTCAAAGTTTTGGTCTGCATGAGCGGGAAGATGTTCTGGCGGCTGTTCACTATCTGGCGGACCGGGCCTGTGTGGATCCGAGCCGGATGGTGGTTATCGGTCAGGACGTTGGCGGAGCAGCGGCGATTAGTGCGGCTGCACTGGACTACAGCATTAAAGCGGTAATTGTTTCGGATGTTGATAAAGACGTCAAGGCAGGAATTGAACGGCGTCTGGCAGGGTCGGGAAAAATGTCACAGGTGGCCACGGCGGGATTTATGCTGGGCTACAAGAGTTATTTTGACACGGAAGATCGGGAGCTTTCGCTGGAGCAAACGGCTGAGCACCTCAGCAGCAATCAGTCAATGCTGATTATTTCGCAAAGTAACGATGAAAACCTCATGGGATCAGCTGACAGTATTGCCGGGCACAGTCGAGCTGATACGCAGGTGCTGGCGGTCAAAAACAGCTATCCCAGTCCGCTGCTGCACGTGGACAAGATCGGCAAGACCATAAATTTATTTTTGCATGAAGTGCTGGGGGATGTTGATCGCTAAAAAGCTCAGCAGTGAAACGAGGGTTGAGCCATGAAATTCAGACGGTGGGGAATAAATGACTGTCATAACAGGGCAGTCATTTATACCGATCACAAATGAAAACACCATGTTGCTCAATTTATAAATCTAAGCTTGTCCTCGACCCGATCGAGGTTCTGACGGCCCTGATCCAGCCCCCACGCCAGTGGGCTGCCGGGCATTATGATACCCATTGGGTATATTTTTGGGGAATTGCAGCGTCAAGAACACTTGACAGTTCATTTCACTTGCTTTAGATTAAATGTGTCGAATAGTTTAATTGCGTCAAATGATTTCTTTTTTACGAAGGGGCACATTATGAACGATCTGTTGAGCAGGAATTGTTTTCTGGTTAAGGAACATCTGGGGATTTTCAAGGCGGCGAACAACTATGATATATACGACCCGGAAACCGGCGGAATTATCATGGAGTGCCGGGAAGATAATCTGGGCATTTTGACCAAGTTGTTCAGGTTCAGCGATTACAAGCGGATGACGCCGTTTGATATTCAGGTGCGTACTCCGGATGGTGAGCAAATTGTGCGGGTCAGCCGGGGAATTTCTATATTTCTGTCAAAGGTGATTGTTCGCGATGAGAACGATGAAATAATCGGCAGTTTCAAGCAGAAGCTTTTCACGATTGGCGGGGCATTTACGCTTAGAGATGTGGATGACGAACCGGTCTGTCAACTCAAGGGCAAGTGGACCGGATGGGATTTTCGCTTTATTTCCAATGAAGGCGTTGAATTTGCCCACGTAGCAAAGAAATGGAGTGGTATCGGTAAGGAACTGTTTACCAGCGCGGATAATTACATTATCGAAATCTGTGATTCGCTGCCGGCTGACGATCCGACGCGTAAGCTGATTCTGGCGGCGGTGATGTGCATTGAC
>DAOWAK010000123.1 GCA_030634605.1 Sedimentisphaerales bacterium | reverse complement strand
TCAGGATTGATGCATTCGACCAGGAAATGATCTTCCTGGATATGCATTCCACAGCGAGCGACGCATTCACCGCTGACTCCGGGACCAATCACTTCGCTCAATCCATAATTGTTGAACGCCATGATACCCAGTTCGCGTTCGATTTCTATCCGCATGTCTTCGGTCCAGGGTTCACCGCGAAAATGACCGAATTTCAACGGCAATTCGGCAGGATCGATTCCCTGAGCCCGGGCGACTTCGGCAATTTGCAGTGAATAGGACGGCGTGCAGATCAGCACTTCCGCCGCCAGGTCCTGCAACAGCATTATCTGACGCGGTGTATTGCCCGCTGCGGCCGGCAGGATTCCCGCCCCGACTTTTTCCACCCCAAAATGCAGCCCGAATCCCCCGGTGAACAGCCCGAACCCAAAAGCGATGTGTACCAGATGATCGCTGCGTAATCCGCCAGCTACCAGAAATCGAGCACACAAATTAGCCCATCTTTCGCGGTCTCCTGCAGTATATGCGACGAATGTCGGCTTGCCGGTTGTGCCTGAGGAACCGTGAATTCGAGAAATCTGCTCCCTCGGCACCGCCATGAAACCCAGCGGATAATGTTGACGCAAGTCTTCCTTGTTAGTGAACGGTATCCGTCTCAGATCGTCCAGAGACTTTATCGAATCAGGCGAGACTTTATTTTCCGCCAGCACTTTCTTATAGAATGGAACATTTGAAACTTGCCGGATAGTCTGTCTCAACCGTTCCAGTTGCAAATTGCTTAAGTGCTCGCGCGAGAGTGTTTCATCCTGTTCCCAGATACGATTCTCAAATGCAAAATTAGTCATGTTTGTTTCTCAAAGGAAAAAGAAGCAGCAATTCATCCCAGCCGCTCGCATATCAGAGGTAATTTTTTTTGGGACTTGGTCGATCAGCCTTCGACCCGTTGGCAAACTTCTTCGCTGGACAGAATTTTCAATCCTTTCTGCTGCAGAAGTTTTACCGCAGTGTTAGGATCTTCAAACCGAAACACGATAATCGCCTTATTTTCCCGACGAAACGTGAAAGCGTACATGTATTCGATATTCAACCGGGCTTCTTCCATGGCCTGTAAAACATTTTGCAGGCCGCCGGGTTTGTCCTCGACTTCCACTGCCACTACTTCGGTAACGTTAACTACGCACTGGGCTTTTTCCAGTGCCTCCCTGGCTTTTTGCCAGTCGGGAACTATCAACCGCAAAATCCCAAATTGTTCCGTGTCCGCCAGCGAAATCGTCAAAATGTTGACACCTGCGTCTGCCAGAACCTTGCACGGTTCACTCAGACGACCGGGTTTATTTTCCAGGAAAACGGATAATTGATTCAGCTTCATGGAGACTCTCCTTTCAGGCTGTTAGTCGTTCCTTCGGATCTGTTTTGTATCTGCCCGGCCTCTAACCTTTGGTCGAACGAGCCGGGCGTGTTGCTTACATCTCTCTTTTATCGATCAGTCGCTTGGCTTTGCCTTCGCTTCGAGCGATGGTGTGCGGTTCCACCAGTGACACCTTGGCTCGAATGCCGATTATATGCTCGACGGACTTGCCCAGTTTCTGTTTCAAACCTTCCATCGCTCCAATCTTGTCGCTGAACAAATCAGCAGTTACTTCCACCTGAACTTCCATATTGTCCAGCCCTTTGGTCCGCGTCAGCACAATTTGATAGTGCGGCAGCGTACCTTCCACTGCCAGCAACGCTTCCTCGATCTGGGACGGGAAAACATTTACCCCGCGAATGATAAACATGTCGTCGCTGCGCCGCCCGATCCGGGCTATCCGCCGCACGGTTCGTCCGCAAGGGCATTGTTCTGTCATCAACCGGGTGATGTCGCGGGTGCGATAACGGATCATCGGCATCGCCCATTTGCTGAGCGTGGTGAAAACCAGTTCGCCTTCGGTTCCGTCCGGCAGCGGGTCGCCGGTCTGCGGATCGATAATCTCGGGGTAAAAGTGGTCCTCGAAGATGTGCAGACCCTCTTGGGCGCAACACGCGCTGGCAACACCCGGGCCGATAATTTCCGATAAGCCATAAATGTCGTAGGCCTTGATCCCGCCTTCTTTCTCAATACGGACCCGCATGCTTTCGGTCCAGGGTTCCGCCCCAAATATCCCAGCCTTCAACGGCAACGCCTTGAAATCAATTCCCATCTCCCCGGCTCGTTCGATGATATGGAGAAAATAGCTCGGCGTACAGCAGATTGCCGTTACGTTGAAATCCTTGAGCACCATAATCTGTCGTTCGGTATTCCCGCCCGACGTTGGTATTACCGTCGCCCCCAAGGCTTCCGCACCGTAATGAGCCCCCAGTCCGCCGGTGAATAATCCGTAGCCGTATGAATTCTGAATTATGTCGCCCTTGCCCAGCCCGCAGGCCGCAAAAGTTCGCACCATCACGCTGGCCCAGACATCCACATCCTGCTGTGTGTATGCCACAACAATCGGTTTGCCTGTCGTTCCGCTCGACGCGTGCAGCCGAACAATATCACTCATATCGCTGGCGAACAGTCCAAACGGATAAGTGTCACGCAGATCGGTTTTAACCGTAAACGGCAGCTTTGCTACATCATCCAGGCTCTTGATGTCCTCCGGCCTTAAAGACCGCTGCTCCATCCGTTTGCGAAACAGCTCTACCTTATCATAAGTCCGCTTGACAATGGCCTGATAACGAGCCAGTTGCAGTTGACGCAGTTGCTCAACCGGCAGATAATCCAGCGCACTGTCAGGATGAAATAAATTAGACGTACACTTCACACCACTCATAGATAATCTCCTCTTGAGCAAAAAATATACCGGTCACAAATCAAAATGCCATGTTGCTCGATTTGTAAACATAAATTTGACAGCTCTTTAGGAATGGCCCTGCCAGGCACTATGATACCCATTGGGTATATCGATCGGTTTAGCCTTGCCGGGTTTGGCGACCCAACGCAAAGGCCTGCTCATTTATCTCATGAAGCTTTTCGGACAGATTGCCGCGAATGGCATCCATCCAGGTTTTTTCATCAATTTCCAGATGACTGCTCAACATCCCCAGAAGCGCCACATTAATGCTCCGCTTATTCGGCAACTGGCTCACATCTATCGAGTCCGGCGTAATCAGCACGCCGTTCGGCTTCAGCATCGCCCGGTTATTCTCAACCTGATCAGATGACAGCACTACCAGATAATCCGCCTCGCCCGACGGTACCATCGGGCTGGAGACTTCTTCGCCGAACCGCACGTCGCTGCTAACCGAGCCGCCGCGCTGGCTCATTCCGTGTATCTCGCTCTTTTTTACATCGCTGCCGGTCGCGAATGCCGCCTCAGACATAATGTCCGACGCCTTTAGCACTCCCTGACCGCCCAGCCCCGCAAAAACTACATTGGTTACTTTATTATTTTTCATGACTGACACGTTTGATTGGCTTTTTCCTGGTATTGTTTAATTTTCTTAGACACCAGCAGGCACGGCCGCCTGGTAACGATCAGAGTCGGCTGCTCACTTGCCAGGCTCTCCACCAGAATCTTATCAAGATCCTCCATGTTCTTAAAGGGATCGACTACAAACACCCTCTCGATCCCAATCGCGTTAGCCAACTTCTCGTAATCCAACTGATGCGTTGGCTGATGATCCAGCGTCCGCCCCGTTCCCGGATGTTCCTGTAAACCAGTCATAGCTGTCGTGCTGTTGTCCAGAATCATCAAAACATGCCCGGTCTTAGGCTGGTTGTACATCATTTCCACCATGCCCGTAATCCCACTGTGCACAAAAGTGGAATCGCCAATAACACTTACAACTTTTTTGGCCTGTTCATCGGGCAGGACATGACGCAGTCCCAGCCCCACTCCTATGCTGGCACCCATGCATACGCAACTGTCCATCGCTTCAAACGGCGGCAGCACACCTAACGTATAACAACCAATATCACCTGCCACAATGCATCCGTGTTTACTCAGCGTTTCGAAAACATTTCGATGCGGACATCCTATGCACAGCTGCGGCGGCTTGCCTTTGGGCGGGGCTGCTTCCGGCGTGTTATCACCCGCCAGAATGCGTTTCACCCGTGTCACGTTCAGCTCACCGAACCGGTACATCGGATCCTTGTCTTCCACTTCCATTCCCGCCGCCCGAATGCACTGGGCCAGATAAGGATCACCCTCTTCGATAACCATGCACCGCTGCACGCTATCAACAAATTTTCGAATCTTTTCCAGCGGCAACGGATAAGTCATAGTCAGCTTTAAGATACTCGCTTCTGGCGCCGCTTCCCGAACGTGCATGTAACTGATCCCGCTGCAGATAATTCCCAGCGTTTTATCCTGTTCAAAAACTTCATTAAGCGCACAGCTTTCGTTCCATTTTTCAATCTCCGCCAGCTTGGCCCGCAACTTCCGATGCGCCGGCCGCGCATAAGCCGGGATCATCACCCGTCCAGTCACGTCCCGCTCGAAATTCGGAGCCTCCGTCGGTAAATTCTTTTCGCCCGGTGTAACAATCGTCTTGGAATGGCAAATCCTCGTGGTCATCCGTAAAATCACCGGCATCTGCCAGCGATGCGAAATCTCCAATCCTTCCCGCATCAAATCATAAGCCTGCTGAGAATCCGAAGGCTCCAGAATGACCACTCCGGCCGCCCGTCCATAGTGCCGATTGTCCTGTTCGTTCTGACTCGATGCCATTCCCGGATCGTCCGCCGAAACAATTACTAACGCGCCGCTCACTCCCGTATAGGCCACTGTAAACAACGGGTCCGCCGCCACGTTGAGTCCCACATGCTTCATCGTTACCAGCACCCGTGCCCCGGCGAACGCCGCTCCGATTCCCACTTCCAACGCCACTTTTTCGTTAGGTGCCCATTGCGCCTTGCCGCCCAGTAGCGAAAAATTCTCCAGAATTTCCGTCGATGGCGTTCCGGGATAAGCAGTTCCCAGGCTTACTCCGCAATCCAGCGCCGCCCGTGCTACTGCTTCATTGCCGCTCAATAGTAATCTTTCGGTATTACTCATTTAATCACTCGATATTCTATTGTCTTACAGGCAGGATTGACATGCCTGAGTTTCGTGTAGGATGTTTTTCACCTTTGCCAATTACATCTAATTGCACTTCCGAAAATACTGATTTCCCAAAAAAAAAAAGGGCAATCGTACAATCAGATTGTACAGGATTGCCCCTTGAAATCAAGGCTATATTTACACTAACATCAGAAGGTCAACATCAGTTCATAACGCAGGAATATCGACATATCCTGGTTGTCGTGGGTGTAGTAATTGCCCGGGCAGAAAAACTCGCCCAGAACATGCCCGGTGATGTTTTTGGTGTATTTGTATTTCAGCAGCAGCGTAAACAATTGACCGCGGAAGGAACCGCTG
>DAOWAK010000059.1 GCA_030634605.1 Sedimentisphaerales bacterium | reverse complement strand
AACTGAGGTGGTGGTGGCGAGGGTATTTGTAGTTGGGTGGGTAACTTGTTACCCACGCGGTTGACTAAACAGAAGCGTCTGGTTGCTGAGTAACGGTGTGCACCATGATGGCGTTAGTGGTCCCGGCGGCGCCCAGCGGTCTCCCGGCGACAATGACTATCTGGTCGCCCGGAGCAACCCATTTTCGTTGCATAGCCAACTCATCAACCAGGTCCGACAACTCTGTAATGCCTTCGGGGATAGCCACGCACCTGGGAATCACCCCGTAATGCAACGCCATTTGCCGACAGATTTGCAGGTCTGAGCTAAGCGCCAGAATAGGTACATCGATCCTGGCCTTGCTGAGCAGGCGGGCCGATGAGCCCGTCTGGCTCCACACCGCCACCAGCTTGGCGTCCGTATCATCGGTTATCTGGGCAACGCTACGCGCCATAGCAGCCGTCAGAGCCAATTCCTCAGCCGTCTGAATTTTCGGGCGCGGCGCGTCCGACTGATCCAGATAAGCTTCCGTCACCTGGGCAATCTGCCGGATCGTCTTGACTGCCTGGATGGGATTTTTACCAACCGCGGTTTCTCCGGAAAGCATCAGCGTGTCCGCGAAATCCATTATAGCGTTGGCAACATCGTTAACCTCCGCTCGCGTCGGCGTGGGACTCTCGATCATCGACTGCAGCATTTGGGTAGCCACAATCACCGGCTTGCCCAGCTTACGCCCCAAAGCCGTAATTTGCTTCTGAATCATCGGCACCCGGGCCAGGTCCATTTCAACACCCAGATCCCCACGAGCCACTAATAAAGCGTCACTTACCCGGGCGATGTCGTCCAGATTGCTTACCGCCTCAGGCTTTTCGATTTTCGCGATTACCTGAATATCCGAATCCGCCTTGCGGATGTAATCCTTAAGTTTCTGAATTTCATCAGCCGTACGCACAAAACTCAACGCCAGATAATCCAGCTGATTTTCGATAGCCCATTCAGCACATCGCCAGTCATGTTCGGTAATGGAAGGGATATTCAATTCCGTATCCGGCAGGTTGATCCCTTTGTGACTGTGCAGCGGACCGCCGACAATCACCCGACAGACAATCTTGTCACCCGGTTGCTTGGTAACCTGCAATGCCAGCTGTCCGTCGTCGATGAGAATCCGCTGACCAACCTTGACGTCGCGTGTGAAATTTTCGTAATTAGTGCCGAACTTCTCAACCGTGCCGGTCTCGTTGTTATTCAGAATCGTGATTTCCTGGTCAGCATGAATTTCACCGCCGTCCGGTTCAATGTTGGACGTGCGAATCTTCGGACCGCATAGATCGCCAATCACCGCAACCGTATGGGTGTGCCGGTCACGTACCTGATTAATCATATCCAGCGTCTGCTTATGGTTCTCGAGGGACCCGTGCGAAAAGTTCAACCGAAAAATATCACTGCCGTTATCTATCAGCGAGGTGATGGTCTGCTCATTAGCCGATGCCGGCCCCAGGGTCGCGATAATTTTGGTTTTCATCATGCTCATTCTTTAAGATTCGGTATTTAGGTGGGTAAAGAATGAATTTTTAGCCGGCGGAGGTTCTTGGAGCAATCCGTGGGGGCAAAGCGATTTGGGGGGGCAGTTTTAACGCAATCCGTCTTTTTCCCGTGATACCCGCGGTACTGACCAGCTTGGCTCCCTTGGCCTCCATCTGCCGCAATGCCAGATCCGCCTGCCGGGTGGGGCTGCCATTGACCGCGTCGCTGACCAGCAGCACTTTTTTCTTTCGACTAAGAAGCCCCAGCACGGTGGCTTTTACTCCCGTTTCTACCCCCATCCCGAACACCACAAAAGCGTCGGTTCGTAATTCCGTTATCAAACGATCGATCCGGGGTTCGGTGAATGGATCTTCCCCGCGTTTTTCAAAGATAACCTGCTGAAATTCACTCAGCAGCCTCGCCGGTAAATCCAGACGATTAACCGCTGGAAACACCGTGTGATTGGGCAGCAGCGTGAATCTGATCTTCTTCTGCCCCGGCGTTCCATCAATGCACTCCATCGGAGCACCCTGCGGAAAGACGTTATTTTCCGGACATTGACGCGAAAGTGCCGTAGAAATCACCGGAATCTTCCGTGCTCGCGACCAGGCAATCAGACGACGGGAATTGGCCAGTATCCCAGAGATGTCATGATTGAGCTGGTTGATCAGATCATACTGGGTATCGATATCAAGCAATACCCGTCGAAACTTTCGTCTCATTAAACGTGCCATCTGGGCAGACCTCGTTTTCCACGTTTCCCATGGACGAGTCAATTATTAAAACGGAACACTGTTATTAAGCCATCGACTGAGAATCTGCACTGCTTTAACAGCTTTATTAATATTGTTAATTGCCCAAACACTTGCCACAAGCCGCTTATATTAATATCATAGCAACCTGGATTGACAATAATTGAAGGAGTTTCAACAAAATTGACAATTGCCAACGACCAAATCGCGGTTGATTTATCTAAGTATTGCTATCAAATAGACTTAAACGAACTTTTCGGCGATAAAAATCCCGTCCATCTCGAGGTGGGCAGCGGCAAAGGCACCTTTCTGGTCAACCAGGCCCAGCTGCACCCCCAGATCAACTACCTCGGCATCGAATGGGCCAACAAATATTATCGCTACAGCGTCGACAGAATAAGACGATGGCAACTGACCAACGTCCGAATATTACGCACCGATGCCCGACAGTTTATCAAACAATATCTCGCAGATGTTTCGGTAGCAGCCTTTCATGTCTATTTCCCCGACCCCTGGCCCAAAAAACGACACCAGAAACGCCGCTTTTTCACCCCGGAAAATCTTCTCGAAGTCGCTCGCTGCCTGATACCAGGAGGCCAACTGCGAACCGCAACCGACTTCGCCGAATATTTTGAAATCATGCAGCAGCTTCTGCTCCACCAGCCAGAGACCGCCAAACTTTTTCAACAGGAAAAATTTTTCCCCGGCCCCGCCGCCCGGCAAGGTGAGTGGGTCGGCTCCAATTTCGAACGAAAATATATTAAGGAAGGTCGCCGGATTTTTACTTTGGCAATGCGTAAAATCGAAGAATGAATGATGTGCTGATGAAGAATGAATGATGTGCTGATTTTGATCGGGGCATTACAAAATCAGCATAGCGTCGCCGTAGCTGTAGAAGCGGTATTTTTCTTCGATAGCCTGTCGATAAGCCCTCAGAATCGTTTCCACCCCGGCAAAGGCGCACACCAGCGCCAGCAGCGTCGTCCGGGGCAGGTGAAAATTAGTCAGCATAGCGTCGGTTACCCGGAACTGATACCCCGGCGTGATCAGCAGCTTGGTCCAGCCCGATCCCGCCTCAAGCCGATCCCCCGCCGCCAGCGTTTCCAGAGTTCGAACCGACGTGGTTCCCACCGCGACAACCCGGCCATTATTCCGCAGGGTTTGGTTGATAATCTCAGCGTTTTTCTCATCGAGCCGATATTTTTCGCTGTGCATGGGGTGGTCTTCAAGTTTTTCGGTGTTCACCGGCTTGAACGTGCCCAGCCCCACATGCAGCGTAAGGTGGGCGATATTAATCCCGCCGTTTTGCAGCTTTTCCAGCAGCTCGTTATTAAAATGCAGCCCAGCCGTCGGAGCCGCCACCGAACCGGGAGACTCAGCGTAAACGGTCTGATAGCGGGGCCGGTCAAAATTTTCGCTCCTGTCGCTCGGATTTCTGCGAATATAAGGCGGCAGCGGTGTGCAGCCGAAACGGTTAAGAATGTCCAGGTAATCATCCGGACTGTCGGGCTCAATCAGCCAAATTCCCCCGCCCAGCTTTTCACGTGCCACAATCGCCAGCGCCGGCAGATCCTTATTCTCCGCCAGAGGGTTGTACAGATAAAAAGTCTCCCCCTCGCCCAGCCGCGAAGCATTCTTCAGCATCACCTGCCAGAGTCCCTCCTCGTTGATTTGCAAAAACAGTCCTTCAATTTTTCCGCCGGTTTTCCGCCGCGCAAAAAACCGTGCCGGAATCACCTTGCTGTCGTTGACCGCTAGACAATCACCCGCCTCCAGCACCCCGGAAAGATCGCCAAAGTGCCGGTGCTGGATATCACCGCTCGTCCGATCCAGCACCATCAGCCTCGAAGCTGCCCGATCAGCCAACGCCTGCTGGGCGATCAACGACTCGGGCAGTTCATAATCCAGTTCATTAATATTCATCCAGCAAAGATTATCAGACCTTCCCCGCGGAGCAAGAAAAATTATTTTAAAACATCAATGCTTCTGATGGGACATGCGGGAGATAATGATTATTGGACTTTAAATCTGACAAAAACTTATTTTATTACTGCAAAAAAATTTCCCTCTAAGGCCCGGCTTTTTGATGGCCGATAATAACATCAGTAGCAGAATTATGGTTTTTGCATTGTTCCCCAGGGTAGAATATATGAACACCACCAAAACCAGCCTGGACGATTTCATTTGCGCCATTGCCACCATGCCCCGCCGGCAGATCGAACGCGAAATCAATCGTTTTGACGGAAGATTCAAACTCGATTTCACCTCGAATTATCTAAAAACTCAATCCCTGGACAAATTACGCCACATTCTGTTAGCCGCAGCTGTACAGCAAAAGTTCGGCAATCACTGCTGAACACCTTCCCGCCGATAGATCACCTGCCTTTTTCCGGGGAAAATCACCACCATTTTAGCTAGTTCCTGTTGCGGAAGCGACTTTTTGTCATTCCCGCGAAAGCGGGAATCCAGTATTTCGGCCCCAAAATGGGGTTTCGCTAACGTACGGTTTTGCATAATTAAAAAAAACGTCTTTCCGCAACAGGAACTAGCTAAGGATATCATCGCCTTTTCAGCTAAATTCCCTGATTTTTCCAAAAATCCTCTCCCGAAAATTTGCATATCGACAGTTTATATTTTACTTTAAATTTAGCGATAAATTCGAGGTCGTAATCGATCCCCACGGGGCTCTCAGAAGCGAACCTCTGGTGGACATGTTTGTGGCGTATGGGATCACGCCTGAAAACATCTCCGCCGGAAACCTATGTAACTGAGTTTAGGTCTCGCTTCTGAGCCCAAAAACTTTGATCTTTACCTCGATTTTCGCACAGCATTATAATATGTGCCTCTAACAAATACGTTAGGAATAATGATTGTTGGCTTTTCAATCATTCGAAAACTTATTTTGGTAGAGCGAAAAAAGCTTTTGGAGAATGTTCGCTCGTTCACAACCCGCTCCAAATCGGCCCAGGCCAACTGGGTTGAGTAATTTCGAGGGGTCCTGGAATGAGCACCTGTAACTTTGTTGGCGCCTTTTTTTGAATCAGGCTTAATCGAAGCTGGCTAAGTTTTGTCAGTTTCAGCTTACCTGGCCAGGCTCAAATATCATCACTGCCCGTTGGCGACCGACAGTATTCGGCCCCACTGTACTCGACTGGAGTCAGGGGGCCATTTTTATGCGCCCAATTTAAATATACAGGAATTTGTAATTTTTAGCAGGATGGGCGATAAAGACAGGCGTCTCGATTTGGCTCTGCCAGAATCTCCTCCAGCGTAAGCTGGCAATTTATACTTGCCCTCACCTGCCCCACCCAGCTACAATGACCCTTCTTTGCAGCCTTATAGATTGCAATTTCTTAAGTTAAGACTGATAGATTTAGTTGTAGTACTGTTTCAAAAAGAAACTGCTGCCTTTTTGTCATTCCCGCGAAAGCGGGAATCCAGTATTTTTTTAGGTTTTCCGGTTCAGCATAAAATATGATTTGCATTTTACTCGATATCTTTTACGCAATCATCCTGGTGCTCTTATCGCCGTGGGTGCTTTATCGAATGTTCCTCCAGAAACGCTATCGCACCGGCTGGAGGGAACGTTTCGGTTTTGTCCCCCCACGCAATTCCTCCGCAAAATGCATCTGGATTCACGCGGTAAGCATGGGCGAAATAAACGCCATCGCAACCCTGGTCTCCAGCTTGCAGCGTCGCCTCCCCGACCACGAAATTGTCATCAGCTCCACCACCGACACCGGCATGGATCGGGCCCGTAAGCTTTATGGCGATAAGCACCTGGTCTTTTTCTATCCGTGGGATTTTTCCTGGGCGGTTAAAAAAGCCTTTTCTCGCTTGCGACCCAGCCTGTGCGTTCTAATGGAGCTGGAAGTCTGGCACAATTTCACCGCCGTCGCTCACCACCGCTCAATCCCCGTCATGGTAGCCAACGGCCGCATCAGCTCCGGCAAGGGCTTCCCGCGTTATCGCCGAATCGTCGGGCTGGTTCGCCCCATGTTCCGCAGACTCTCACTGGTCCTGACCCAGGACAACAGCTACGCCGCACGGTTTAAGTTCCTCGGTGCCGATCCACAACGGGTTCGCGTGGTCGGTTCCTTGAAGTACGACACCGCCGAAGTGACCGACAAAGTTCCCGGCACCGACGAGTTAATCGAACAGTTAAATCTGTCGCCCTCCCAGCCCGTTTGGGTCGCCGGCAGCACTACATCTGGTGAGGAGGAAATCGTCCTCGAAGCCTTCAGCAAACTTCGTCGGGAAAAATCCCTGAAAAAATTACGCCTGGTGCTCGTCCCCCGCAAACCCGAACGCTTTGATGAAGTTGCCCGCCTCATCGAAAGCCGCAACTTTAAACTGCTGCGCTACAGCAAAGTTAAAACCAGCCAATACCAACCAACCCGCGATGATGCCGACGCCGTAATTTTGGGCGATACCATGGGCGACTTGCGCGGGTTTTACAGTCTCGCCGACGTCATTTTCGTCGGCCGCTCGCTGGTCCCCGTGGGAGGCTCGGACATGATCGAAGCCGCCGCCTTGGCCAAACCCGTCGTCGTCGGCCCTTATACCGACAATTTTACCGAATCCGTCAAACTGCTCGTCACCGCTGCCGGCCTGGAAGTGGTCGCCGACGGCAAACAGTTAGCACCGGTTATCCAAAATCTCTTCCAGAACAAAAACGCCGCCGCCCAACTCGGCAAAAACGCCCAACAGGTAATCATCCAAAACCAGGGCGCCACCGAAAAAACCGTCGATGAAATCGCCGCCCTGCTAAAAAACCTACCCACTTAATCCCGTCGATCAAAACACCATCGCTGGGTGGCATGCTTTTGCTAAGCATAAGCATGTTCCATTCCATCATGCCTTGATTGATCGGATGGCATGCTCAAGTACTCTTGAGCATGGTTTT
>DAOWAK010000094.1 GCA_030634605.1 Sedimentisphaerales bacterium | reverse complement strand
GGCGTGCAATATTCAACCCTGGCGGTTTTTGCTGATCGAGGACAAAGAGTTGCGAGTGAAGTTGGCAATTGCATCGAAGGATCAAATGTGGATGGCTGAGGCGGCGGTTACGGTAGTGGCCTGTGGCTATCCTCAAGAGGCCTATAAGACAATGGGCGGCTATGGCAACAGTGTCGATATCGACGTGTCTATTGCCCTGGATCATCTAAGCCTGGCAGCGACGACGGAAGGATTGGGAACCTGCTGGATTGGGGCTTTTGATGAAAAAACTGTAAAGGAAATCCTGCAAATTCCCGAAGAGGCTAAAGTGGTAGCGATGATGCCGGTCGGGCATCCAAAATCCGCAAATCTTAATCACCCCATAACCGACCGAAACCGCAAAAGTCCTCAGGATATTTTCCGGAAAAACAGCTACCTCTAATCCAGGAAACTCAGCCGGCACGAGCTCCCAAAAAGTATTTTTTGCAGATACCACACGTCCGCTTGGGGGACCGAAAAACACGCAAAAAACCGGGCCGAACGGACCTTTTATTAGATGGGACACGTCCGTAATGAGGCCGAAAACGAGGCGCTAAAAAGCGTGGCAAAAGCGCGAAAAGATCAATTTCAGTGCTAAAACATGGGCGCAAATGGCAGTGTTTTGACGGTTTTTTCACGAAAGTTGGGGCAAAATTACCGGTTTTTCGAGTTTTTGGCGATTTTTGAAAAAGGGCTGTCGCGCTTTTGGTTCGGTTTTCAGCTAAGAAATTTTGCCACAGAGTTCACAGAGAACACAGAGAAATTAATATTTTTTAGACAGGATGACCCCGATGGATCGGGACTAAGACGCAGGATTGACAAGATGATTTTTAATGATTGGTAACTTTCCAAGTCGGGGGTATGAGGTCGGGCAGGTGCCAGGGGGCGTTGCAGTTGGCGCAGTTTTGCTGATCGGGTCGGCGGAGGCGGCCGCAGTTGGGGCAGGTTACGCGGGTGATGGCCGGGCGGGTGAGGCGATAGGTGATGTAAACGGGCAGACCCAGGGCGACGGCAGCGATGATCCAGAGTTTTCGGAATTGGGTAGGCAGGCCCAGCTGACGGGAATCACGAACGATACGCCAGGCGAGGAAAGCGCCCAGGGTCAAAGTAAAGTTGTGCATTACAAATACTATGGATATTATATCCAGGATATCATTTTCATAACGAACTAAACTAGCGGAGAGGGAATTGGGGGTAAATAAGATGGTGCGTTCGGCGGTGAGGGCGTCGAAGTGATCAGGGCGAATGCAGGAAGCCAGGCTGAGCAGGGGTGGATGGAGGTTGTCGAGCAGATACATGGTAGTCTGTAGTAAGGGGCCGCCGGGCTTATTTGGCACCAGACTATGGATGCTTAAGTGTACTTGTGCAAGATTGTGATAGGCTTCGGTATAGGAATTGGAATTTGGATTGTACGGATTTTCAGCAGGTATTTTCACAACTTCGCCATCTATGTCAAAGAGCAACAGTGATGCACCTTTAGAATTGCGGGTAATGGAGGCGGCGGCCATGCCGAGGTACTGATCCTCGCGGAAGAAGAATTTGAGATCGTAGGCGAGAATATCATCCATTGAATACGAATTATAAAAGAAACCGAGTTGGTCGGTGATGGTTAAGGTGTCGGGGTCAAGTTTGACAATGTGGCGGTCTTGCTGGATGATGGGGATGAAGTCGGCGTGATCGAAATCATAGCCGGTAATTTGCAAGCTATGAACCATGTCCACTTCGCGGAGGACTTTATCGGATTCGTGGGACGAAGAATGCTTGTGGATGGTAGGGTAAAAATTTGAAGACTGGTCAACATATTTTTTTGTAGTGGGTGGTTGCCAGGATATGGAGATACCGGAACTGAAATTGAAGTTACCCAGTTTACAGCAGGATTGATCGGGAGTGAGTTTGGGACCTTGTTTGAACTGCATCCGGTCGAAGTCGAAGCGGAAGAAGCGGGACTGGTTTTCGTCGAAGACAAAGAGTTGAGGGGTGAGATTGCGGCAGTAGCTAAGCGGGCTTGGGAAGGTTCCCAGTTTTTTATCAGGTGATTTGGCTATGCCGTTGGGTCCGGCGTAGGCAAGGATTTTTTTAGTCCATTTTTCATGACGGCTGGAACGAATAACATCGGCGTAAACAAACAGGTTCAGGGAATTATCGTAGTAGATGACAGAAGTGATTACGTTTTGGATTTTAGTTTCCTGGATACGCTCGTCATAGCGGGAAACCGTTTTATGGACGTGATGGAGATTTGGCCACTCGGGGAGAAACAACGGATCGAGGGCAGCAAAACCAGCTATGAATGCTCCTTCATCGACTTTGGCCCGGAGTGTGGAAGGGGTGGCGATATTGGGTTCGCTGTCGAGGTCCGGAGTCAGTTGGGAGGGGGTGATGGTGAGAGCGTCTTTGAGGGGCCTGCCCCTCAGGAGGGTTTCGTAGGTGGTGATTTTGAGTGTGCGTTGTGCCAGGCCCAGCAGGATGAGGTAGGTGGTGAGGGTTATCAGGCCGACGGTGATGATTTTGATGCAATAATTGTTTCGCAGTTTCATGATGGTTTTCCTGAAGTCAGAATTTTAGCCACAGAGGACACAGAGTTCACAGAGAGGTTTTTAATGATTTTTGCCACAAAGGCACAAAGAGGTCTAGACACGGATTTACACTGATTTTTTTAATAAATTTAACCACGGATTTCACGGATTTTTGATAGCCACAAAAGGCACAAAAAAACACAAACGAAAAATCGGTGGGGCAAGCCCCACCCTTGCAGCTGGATTCCCGCTTTCGCGGGAATGACAAATCGAATCGGTCGGTCTGAGAGTTTCGCAGTTTCATGTTGTGCTCCTAAAGGGGGCGAGTCAGAAATTTTTGCCAGGTACGGGTGATGGCGGCGGCGATGAGCAGCAGCAGGATGGCGGGGGTGAGAGTGAAGCCTTTGATGGCGATCAGGGTGATTAATATTGCGGTGAGGAAGATGCCGGCAGACAGAGCGATGCGAATGTTACGATAGAGGCCGAGCAGGATGCCGAGGCTGTAGCAGGTGAGGTTGAGGATGGTTAGGATGATTAGCCGGGGCATAAAAAATTCCATGGCGCCGGGGATGGCACGAGGGTATTTGTTTATGAGGAAAGCGAAAATAGCGGGCCAGAAAAGGCTGAGCAGCAGCACAGCGATAAGGCCGACAGCAAGGCGAGCCAGGAAGATTCGGCTGCGGGTGGTGGCGTGGGTGAGCAGGAAGGCGGAGATTTTGTGGGTGCGGTCGGCGAGCATCTGGTAAAGGCCCATGCCGGCGCAGAGCGGAGGCAGACAGAAAGCGATGACCCAGAAGAATTCATACATGGAATTTGAAATCGGGCTGTAAGGGCTGAACTGGTGGCGTCGGGCGATTTCGAGGTAAAATAAGATAGCCAGGATTATCGAAGCGAGCCCCGGCAGGGCGAGGTATAAGCAGAGAGACTGGGATTCTCGTTTTATTAGAGTTAGCATGGTTGGTCTCCTTGAGGTTCGATGGTCAGGGTAGCTGGGTTGGGGTTGGTGCATTCGATGAAGATGTCTTCGAGGGAGAGGGGGATTTCGGTGATGGAGGTGGGGTTATAGGTTTGGAGGTAATTTTGTTTTTGCTGGTTCCAGTTGGCGACGGTGAGGATTAGTTCGTGGTTGTCGTATTGTTGGCTGACGATGTCGGTGAGGTGGAGGTCGGTGGGGGCGGACTGGGGGAAGATGAGGCGGATTTTTTTGACGCGGTTTTTTAGTTGATCGAGCGGGCAATCGACGACGAGTTTGCCGGCTAGCAGGATGCCGATGCGGTCGGCGATGCGTTCGACGTCGCTGAGGATGTGGGAGCTGAAGAGGATGGTGCGGCCTTGCTTCTGGATGAGGTCGATGGCTAATTCGAGGAACTGACGGCGGACGATGGTGTCGAGGCCGAGGGTGGGATCGTCGAGGATGAGCAGTTCGGGATTGGCAGCCAGGGCGAGGGCGAGGTTGAGCTGGGCCCGCATGCCGGTGGAGAGTTTTTTGACTTTGCGGTCGAGCGGCAGGCGGAAAGTGTTAATAAGGTGGTCAAAAAGTTCAGCGTCCCAATGGGGGGCGAGGCCCCGGGCGAGTTTGATGAGTTTGGCAACGGGATAATGCTGGATGAGGTGGTGGCCTTCGGCGACGTAACCGATGCGGCTGCGGTCGTGGGCGGAAAGCTGGAGCGAGTTGCGGTCAAAGAGCAAGGTCTGGCCTCGGGTGGGAGAATCCAGGCCGAGCAGGATGCGAATGATGGTGGTTTTGCCGGAGCCGTTGCGGCCGAGCAATCCGTAGATGCAGCCGGGCGGGATTTGGAGGTCGATGCCGTCGAGGACGCAACGGCCGTCGAAATATTTTACCAGGTTATCAATTTGTACGGCGTTTTCAGTCATTGGGATTCTCACTTGTTGGGTTTGGTTGTGAATCGTTATCTGGTTCGGCGGTTGTAAACTGGAAGCGATCGAGGGTGTCTGAAAGCCAGGTTTGTAAAGTTGGCCGACCTATCTGCATGTGAATGGCGTCCACGGCGAGTAATTCGATTTTTTCGGTGATGATTTTTTGACGGACAGCATGGCTGAGGGTGGAGTTTAGTTGGGCGACGAACGCACCGGAGCCAGGCCGGGTGGAGATAATGCCTTCGGATTCGAGCTGGCGATAGGCTTTGGCGATGGTGTTGGGGTTGATGATGAGCTGGGCGGCGAGGCGGCGGACGGTGGGAAGTTTCTGGCCTTTTGAGATGCGGCCCAGGGCGATTTCGCGTTTAATGCTGTCTATGATCTGCTGATAGACCGGGCGGGCGGAAGATTGATCTAGATTAAATTGCATTTAAACTCCGAAAAAAACTAATGCGTACTATATGTACTAGTACAATAGTACGACATATTTTGGGCCTGGTCAACAGGAAAAATATTTTTTTTTCTTAGGTGAGAGTGGTTGGGGTATAATTTGTTGCCAGAATTGGAGTTCTGGTGAAAAGGCGGGCATGGCCCGCCCTACAAGAAAAAAACCACCCCAAGCGGGGCTTGGCGGTGTGGTATTCGATTGGTTTTTGGTTTGTAATGTGATGTTTTTCGTGAAACGTTTGGGTGAAATTGATGGCGGAAGTTCGGCTGAGTCAGGTTAGTAAGGTTTATCCGGGGGGTGTGGAGGCGGTGCGTTCGCTGGATTTGGAGGTGTCGGATGGGGAGTTTGTGGTGCTGGTGGGGCCGTCGGGCTGCGGTAAGACGACGACGCTGCGGATGATAGCTGGTCTGGAGGAGGTCAGCGAGGGGGCAATCGAGATTGGCGGGGCTGTCGTGAATGCGGTTGAGCCATCTGAACGGGATGTGGCGATGGTGTTTCAGAATTATGCGTTGTATCCGCACATGACGGTTTTTGGGAATCTGGCGTTTGGTTTGCGAATGCGGAAGGTGAGCCGGGGGGAGATTGAGCGGCGGGTGGGCGAGGCTGTTAATCTGTTGGGAATAAAGGGGTTACTGAAACGTAAGCCTCGGCAGTTATCGGGTGGTGAGCAGCAGCGAGTGGCGTTGGGGCGGGCGCTGGTGAGGGAGCCGCAGGTGTTATTGTTTGATGAGCCGTTGAGTAATCTGGACGCGAAAATGCGTGGTGAGATGCGGGCGGAGCTGAAGCAACTGCATCAGCGGCTGGGCAGGACAACTATATATGTAACGCACGATCAGGAAGAAGCGATGAGCCTGGGCGAGCGGATTGTGGTGATGGATGAGGGTCGGGTGCGGCAGGAGGGGGAGCCGGGGGAGGTGTATCGGTGGCCTGCGGATCGGTTTGTGGCGGGATTTGTGGGGACACCGGGGATGAATTTTTTGGGCGGAACGATTAAGAAGGTGGCGGACAGGATGGTAATCCGGGTGGGGAGCGTGGATTTGGGCCTACCAGAGCGGTTTGATGGGAGTTTGGGAGAATAT
>DAOWAK010000287.1 GCA_030634605.1 Sedimentisphaerales bacterium | reverse complement strand
GCACTGTCACCTTCTCCAAAGAAGAAATCTTTATTATTCAAAGAAAGTAAATGAACATTCCTATTCTTTTTATTTTTCACAGTGATCTCTTCACCGGCAATAAAAAACGGCTGCGGGAAATCTGCCAACTGCTCATCCGGCAAAACAACAAATTGAACTTCTGGTGCGATACCCGCGTTGACCTGGACTACCAGACCATGGCCCTGATGAAACAGGCCGGCTGCCGATTGCTCATCGCCGGTTTCGAAAGCGCCGACCAGGAAATCCTCAACAACATTAACAAGGGCACCGATCCCCAGTCAGCTTTTCAGTTTGTCGCTGACGCCCGCCGGGCCGGACTGCTCGTCCATGGCTGTTTCGTTCTCGGCAACCCCGGCGAAACCCAACAGTCCATGCGCCGCACACTGGATTTCGCCAAAAAACTCAACCCCGACACCGCCCAGTTCTTCCCCATGATTGTCTATCCCGGCACCGCCATGTACCAATGGGCCCACGAACACCAATACCTCACCACCGAAGATTATCACCACTGGCTCACCGAAGATGGCTTGCACAACAGCATCGTTGACCTGCCCGGATTACCCAGCCAGGAAGTCTTACGCTTTTGCGATCAGGCCCGCAGAGAATTCTACCTGCGCAAAGGCTACCTCTTCAAAAAGCTCACTCAATCACTGACCAACTTCCACGAAGCCAAACGCAACGTCAAAGCTTTCAGCCGATTCGCTAAATTCCTGGTAAAGACATCATGAACACTGCAATTTGCGAAAATCCGGTTAAACAAAATAATCCTGCCAATCAGTTACAGTGGGAACAGATAAACTGCAACCTTTGCGGCGCCGACAACACCGAAATCTATCACCGCGAACGCTTACCTTACTTCGAACAGCTGCTCGATTTCCAGATCGTCCGCTGTCGCCAATGCGGACTGGTTTACACCAACCCGCGTCTGGCTGACCACAACGCCACTTACCTCTACGGCAGCGATTTCAATCCAGACCAAATCGAAGCCCACGCCCACGCCAAACAAAACGTCTTCGAACGAGCACTCAACGAAATCACCGCCTTGTACCAAAGCAATCACAATCCTAACGCGACGAAAAACCCCCCTACCCTGCTGGACGTCGGTTGCGGCAGCGGCCATTTCGTAGCCCTGGCCCGCCAACACAATTTCGAAGCTTCCGGCATCGAACCAACCCAGGCCTCCGCCCGCTACGCAACCGAAATCCTCAACGTCCCCGTGCACATCGGCCCAATCGCCGACATCGAACTTCCTCCCCAAAGCATCGACATCATCACCGCCTGGGACGTCATCGAACACGTCGCCGATCCACTCGCCGTAATGCAACGCTGCTCTAGCTGGCTCCGGCCGGGCGGAATCATGGCCCTGCGCTTCCCCTCATCCACCTGGCAAAAAATCAAAGGACTCATCCTCCACAACCTGCTCGCCAGCCGCCGACCGGTCTTCAGCCCCACCATGCACCTCTACTTCTTCAACGTCCGCACCTTCACCCAAATGGCCCAACGCGTCGGCCTGACCGTCCTCAAAGCCAAAACCACCCCCGCCGAAGCCAACACCGACAACCACCTGCTCAATTACGCCAAACTCACCAGCCAGATTTTCTTACGCACCATCGAAACCGCCGGAAGAAAACCCATCGGCAACCTCGAAGTTTATTGCCGAAAATTAACCTGAACAAATTCAAAATCAGCTACAAATGAACAACACTACCGAAATCATAATAATGTCCCTCTTTTGGCTAAGCCTCGCAGCCACCCTCTACACCTATTTCTTCTACCCACTCCTGCTGGCCGGCCTCACCGGTTTCTCCAACCGACTCAACCGGCAGCCGGCAGAGCAAACAAATTCTCTGGAAATCCCGAACGAAAAACTACCCCACGTCACCATGGTCGTCAGCGCCTACAACGAACGCGACATCCTCCCCGAAAAAATCGCCAACTGCCAAGCCATTAACTACCCCGCCGACAAAATCCGCTTCCTCTTCGGCTCCGACGGCTCCGACGACGGCACCGCCCGAATCTTGCACAACATCGACGACCACCGCTTCCAAACCGTCATCAGCCGCATCCGCCGCGGCAAAGTACAAATGCTCAACCGACTCATGAAATTAACCACCACCGATCTGGTAGTCTTCTCCGACGCCAACACCATGTACGAACCGGACGCAGTTATTGAACTGGTAAAAAAATTCAACGAGAAAAACGTCGGCGCGGTAATCGGCAAACTGGAATTATTCGTACCCAACGAAAACCGCGAATCCGCCTGCCAAACCGAAAACCTTTACTGGCGCTACGAAAACAAAATCAAACAAATGGAAAGCAGCCTCGCATCGGTCCCCACCATCAACGGCGGCATCTTCGCCATCCGACGCGAACTCTACGAAACACTCCCCCCCAACTCCGTCACCGAAGACCAGGTCCTCGGCATGAAAATCATGACCCGCGGCTGGCGCTGCCTGTTCGCTCACCGTGCCCGGGCTCGCGAAGCCGTCTCCACCTGGACCGGCGAACTCCAACGCCGAATTCGCATCAGCGCCGGAAATTTCCAATCACTGTTCCTGGTCCCCGCCATCCTCAATCCCCGCCTCGGCTGGATCAGTTTCGCCTTTATC
>DAOWAK010000173.1 GCA_030634605.1 Sedimentisphaerales bacterium | reverse complement strand
GATCACCCTCGAAGGCGACCTCTTTGCCGAAGGCACTAAATATTGCCAACCCAACACCGACGTAGAAATCCATTTCTTCGACGGCAAACCTCTGACTGTCGTGCTGCCCAACTCTGTCGAACTTGAAGTTACCGACACGCCACCGGCCATCAAAGGCGCCACCGCCACCAATCAATACAAAAAAGCCACCCTCGAAACCGGCGTCGAAGTCTCAGTCCCGCCCTTTGTCGAAAACGGGGAACTCATCCGCGTGGACACCCGCACCGGCGATTACCTCGAACGCGTTAAAAAATAAGTCGCCGGAACTAACAACCAACTACTTTTCCTGGGATAATCAACAGATTATCCGTGCGTGCGATTGGGGCGATTCTTCTGTTTTTTGGTTTTTCCCTTTTTCGATTTCAATTCTTTTTTTCGACAGCGAAAAGCATCAAAAAACAAAATAGCGGTAATGAATGTGCAGGCGATGGCAAAGAGATCCCCGATGCTGCTGTAGGGGCTGACGCGTGAATCCAGGACGATTTTATCGGTGATGAATCCGGCGGTAGCCTGGCGACGGTGAATGGCAGCAGGCAGGGTGCCTGCCAAAGGGGTGGTTTGTTCGGAGCCGTCCGGTCGGATGAAGCCGCTGATACCGGTGTTGACGGCGCGGGCGATGCCGATGCGGTTTTCGACAGCGCGGAACTTACAGATCGCCCAATGCTGGGGCAGTTCTGAACTGGACACGATGGGTCGATTGTTCCGCCCGCCGTGGACGAACCAGCCGTCGTTGCTGATGTTCAGGAGGAAGTCGATTTTCTTTTGGCCGTCGGCGGTAGTCAGTTTTCTGGGAACGTAAGCGGTGGCGTCTTCGTAACAGATAGCTACGGCGAATTGCCAGGGTCTGCCGGTGGAATCAGTGAATTGAAAAACGGTCTGCTCCCGGCCGGCGTCGAGTGAATATTCGTAGTCGTAAGGGGTCAGGCTGTTGAGTTGGCGATAGAGCCAGGGCCAACTGTTCTTGAAGGGAACAACCTCGCCGAAAGGTACCAGGTGCATTTTATCGTAGCGTTTGTGGTACTTCTGACCGGTTTTAAGGTAAAGCACCGCAGAGTTCCATTTATTGATCGGAAGCAGTTCGTCACCAACAGGAGCCATTTTCAGGCCTGGGGTGCCGACCAGAACGGCGGAACCTTGTTGGGCTAATTCGCGAAGCTGCCGGTCGAAGTCCCGAGCCTGGTTGAGATACTCGAAACCGCTCAGGTCGAAACCGGGTGCCTTGAGTTGCAAAAACTTATCGTTAACAGGAACGCAGGTCATGGTTTCAGGCCAGACGATCAGGTCGGGTTTGGGTTGGGCGGCGAGGGCTTGTCGGCTTAGATTGAGATGGCCGGCAAAGATTTCGAGGTTACTTTTGCCGGACTCTTTAACGTGCTGAGGGATGTTTTCCTGGATAAGAGATAATGTAGGTCCGGTGGTGATGGTTTGGGTGGACTGATGGAGACGCCACTGTCCGTAAAGGGTGGTCCCAATCAGGCCGGCGGCGGTAATCAGGATTAGTTCGCGGGCGGCCAGGCGGGGGTTGATGATGGGCGGAGGATTTTTGTCGGAGGTGTTGTTTTGTTGTTGTGGTGCTTTTCTTTTGACCAGGGGGCGGAGCAGCAGATCGCAGATCAAGCCATTAGTCATGGCGACCAGGAAAGTTACTCCGTAAGCACCAAGGGTGTCGCTGATCTGGATGAGTCGCAAGCTGAGGTGTTGGGTGTGGCTGAGAAAGGACCAGGGAAAACCGGTAATGACGGTGGCGCGAAGGAATTCCTGGCCAACCCAAATGATTGGCAGCACCAGCGTGAAAGGCCAACGACGATAAAGGTAGATTTGTCGCAGAATAAAGCCGGTCAGTACGAAGTACCAGGCCAAATAGAAACAAACAGCAATGTAGCCCGGCAGAGTAATCCAGGTAAGCCAATAGGCGTTGACGAGAAAATAAGCCAGCCCGGTAAGGAGGTTAATCAGCAGAGCCTTTCCGGGGGTTTTGGCGCCAGCCACAGCCAGTGCCCAGGGCACCAGTGCGAACCATGCGGTGTAGCTGTAACCGATGGGTTCCTGAGCGGTAGTGAGCAAAGCGACGGAAAAGGCGGAGAGCAGGATTACTTTGGGCCAGCCGAGCAACAATCGTCGTGAGCGATAGTCGGCCGGCAGGGCAATGGTGGTTTCGGATTTATGTAATTTTTTTGACATTTCTAATCAGGGGTTTTCCTGGAACTTTTAAGGCAACCTCTAAAAATCGATTTATTGCTTATCAAAACGTCGGTTGCAATGACTCAGCATGGGCTAAAGCCCATCCTACAGGAATTATTAGAGGTTCCCTTAAGGCTGAAATACTGGATTCCCGCTTTCGCGGGAATGACAATTTGTTGTTTCCGCAACAGGAACTAATTAGTTGCTGTTGCGGAAAGCTGTTTTTTGGAATTCTGTAGTTTTGGCCTTTTGTAAAAGCATGTTTTAAGGCTGAAATACTGGATTCCCGTTTTCGCGGGAATGACAATTTGTTGTTTCCGCAACAGGAACTAATTATCCGCGCATCTCCTGCAGCAGTCGCTCTCTGAGTTTTGCGGTAAATGGTCCGCGGTTTCCGTCGGCGATGGGTTGGCCGTCCAGACGGGTAATGGCGGTTACCAGTGAGCTGGTGCCGACGACCATCAATTCATCGGCAGCCGAAGCCTGCTCCGGTGTGAAGGATTCTTCGCTCACCTGCAGGGATAATTCTTTGGCCCAGTTGAACATGAGTTCGCGAGTGATACCCGGCAGAATGTTGGCGGTGAGCGGGGCGGTTTTCAGAGTGTGGTTCTTAACTATGAAAGCCGACGAGGAAGTCGCCTCAGTAAGCAGGCCTTTTTCGTCCACGAGCAGGGCTTCGTAGGCGTCGGCTTTGACGGCGGTGTGTTTGGCCATGACGTTGGCGAGCAGGTTGAGCGATTTGATGTCGCAGCGTTTCCAGCGCCAGTCGGGATGAGTGATACCAGCTGCCTGCTCGGGTGCGGACGAAGGGGGAGTGCGAACGGTTAGCAGGAAATTGGGGTGGTAGTCGGCCTGGTAATTGTGAGACCGAGGGGCACGACCGCGGGTAATATGAAAATAAATCAGGGCGTCGGTCATTTGTGATTCTTCGACGGCACGATTGATTCTCTCGCGGATGACCGAAAGATCCACTTTTTTGAGCATGTCCAGCTCGCCCAGACTGCGTTTGAAACGTTGCAGGTGTTTGTCCAGGGCGAAAATCCTGCCCCGACACAGGGCGAGGGCTTCGTAAACACCGTCGCCGAAGAACAGTCCGCGATCATGGACGCTTATTCGGGCGTCATCAATGCCCAGCATCAGATCGTTGACCATCGCTAATTCCATTGCAATACTCCGGTAAGCGGTCTCGAATAAGCCCCAAGGCACAAAAACCTGGTCAGGCGAAAAATTCGGCGGCGAAAAGCCAAGTATAGGCGTAATTACGGCTTATGACAATCCAAATACTGCCCCGGCCAGGGGATGGGTGTGTCAATTTATTCAGGCAGTGTGTGTGCGAATTAAAGATGTCAACCCGGCGTTAACAGCGATTAAAAGCTATTCGGGGGCATCTTGCAATTCTTGACATCTGGATTCCCGCTTTCGCGGGAATGACAAAGCTGGTATTTGGCTCAAAATGTCCGATTTGTCATGCCGCCAGTTTTTTTGATGCACCCCAGGGGACGGCAGTCTGATTGACAAAATTTTGCCAAAATGTTACAATGGCCACGAGGGCAGAAAACGGAGGCCGATTACCCGTGCCGAAATCTGTACAATCGATAAACTATCTGTGGATTGCCGTGCCGATAGTGGTAATGGCAGTGCTTTTTTTGGGGCCGCTGGTGTGGTTGGCGCTCAAGAGAAGGCAGCCGAACATTGGAGAGTCAGGATGCGGCACGCCCTTTACCCTGGAACAGATACGGCAGATGAAAGATCAGGGTGCTCTCTCACAGCAGGAATACGAAAACCTTCGGAACATGATCATTCGGGAAACTTTTCCAGATTGCGTCATGGTCGCCGGCCAAAAAGATGAAGTTGGCCAGGATAACGAAAAAGGTCCCCAGGAAGAAGATAAAGGCGATTCATGGCGAGATAACGGTATTTCAGAGTAAACTACCTGTAACAAGATTAAGTTCGTGCGTAGTGTGCAATCAGGCTGAATTGGTTTTGTGGTGTGATTCTTATGGATTACCAAAGGGTCGTCGCACGTAAAATAATATATAGTTTGACATTTCTGCGGCTTTGGTAT
>DAOWAK010000199.1 GCA_030634605.1 Sedimentisphaerales bacterium | reverse complement strand
TAGTTAGTTCCTGTTGCGGAAAACGTTTATTTGTCATTCCCGCGCAAGCGGGAATCCAGAATATTGCACAAAACCGCTGTTTCGGGCCACTGGACCCCCGCTTTCGCGGGGGTGACAGTCTTTCCGCAACAGGTACTAGTACTCTGTCCGCGACACATTGTCTGGTACAGGGTGGCATGCTTACACGAGCCAAAGCGAGTTTAAGCATGATTGCCCTAAATATGGCCGCGCAAGCGCGGGCAGGGCACCCGACAATTTAATACGGACAGTGTACTAGTTAACTCACAGCCTCAATCAACCACTACTCAGCCCATCAAATCCTGCCGAAAGACCAGACCAGCTACAACTATAGCACTTTTCAACTGCTCGGTCAACCAGCCCGGACGGTGAAAATATCCCGGCAATCCCGACCTGTCAATACAGCCATTTCGCCCACTCTCAATAATAAAAGAAAAGGACAGCGCCAATTAACTAATGACGCTGCCCTTGATCGGTCTATTTATCGTGCCACAGTGCACCCTCCGGAAAAGGCACCATGATTATCGGCTTATTTATTGTCGGATTCTTCCAGCATCTTCCTTAGATAAGAATTCTCCCGACGCGTAGCTTCCAAATCAAAAAGCAGATACTTAATACTCAGCCGCAGGTAATCCAAAGAATCCTGCAGGGACGAAACACTCTTCTTCAACTCCGCATGGCGCAGCTTGGTCTCCTCAGCCAGCAACTCCAGTTTCTTCCGATGCGACACCGGCAAAGTCCCGATCTCTTTGACTAATTCACCCAGTTTTTTCTGAAATGTTGCTTCGTCCATTTTTTTGCTCCTCAGCATCGGCTCAAAGGACTTGTAAAGAAATTAGGTTTCGTTTTTGAACGAGCGAAGACGAGGCTGGCAAGGAAGAAAAACGCAGGCCTATTTCTGATAGTCCGAGCTTTTCTGACGCAGCCAGCCGATGCCGCAGCCGTTCAAAAATGGAAGATAATTTTTTTACACGTCCTAAGGCCTCAATGGTACTTTTCATCGCTCAGTTGTACGAGCTTCACTCTCATCCTCTGCCAATTAACATCGCAAATCCCGTGCCAATATCCCTTTACGTCTTGCCGCCCCGAAAACCTGCCCAAATTCCGGCCCTGTTAGCCCATTAAAAACCGTTCAAAGCCGATTCGCAGGCACGTAAGGCTTCTTTGGTTTTTACCGCTTGTTGACAAAAATAGACACCTTCTCAGCTTCCCGTTCGTCCCAATCCTTCTAATTGCTTTGCTGGCTGGCTCTTAACCTGCGTTGCCCGTTTACCACATCATCTCCACCATTAACTACTTACCACAAAGTCCGATATACCTCCGCCCTGCCATTTGTGACATCTGGAACGAATATCACGTTCCCGCTGTCTCTGGCGTATGTATCACTCATACCAATATTATTATATTACATTTTTCCCGCCGAGGCGTCCGGTTTGCCATTTTTTCTTCAATATTTTTGCATTTTTTCACGCATTGACAACCACCCGCTTCTTCCCGTACAGTATCAGGGACCTATAACAAAATTCGTTCGAAAAACTGAACATTATTGGACGTAAAATCGCCCTCGGAACAAAGCAATACAACACAAAAAGCCCCCTCCGCCAGGAGGGGGTTAACCTGCAAAAAAGTGGATCGAAGATCATCGCCACGAATGACATTTTAAGTCCGATATTACAAACCAAAAAAAAAGAACTCGCCCAGGCCAAAAGCACCCTCCCTATAACCGAGCTTCGCAGCCGCGTCAAAGACTGCCCGCCCTGTCGCGATTTCTTCGCCGCCCTGACCAAATCCCACCCCCGCGGCCTCAACGTCATCGCCGAGATCAAACGCGCCTCGCCCTCTGCCGGACTAATCCGCCCCGACTTCAAACCCGACTCCCTCGCCCAAATCTACCAGGCCGCCGGTGCCGACGCCATCAGCGTCCTCACCGACGAACATTACTTCCAGGGCAAACTCCAGTATCTCGAACTGGTAAAAAACACCGTCTCACTCCCCGTCCTGCGCAAGGATTTCATCATCGACCCTTACCAGATTCTCGAAGCCCGCGCTGCCGGTGCCGACGCCGTACTCCTCATCGCCGAAGCCCTCACCACCGATCAACTCACCCAACTGCTCGAATCCGCCCTCTCGCTCGACCTGGCCGTCCTGCTCGAAGTCCACGAGCCCCAATCTCTCCAGCGTATCCGCCACCTCATAGAAAATCCCCAACACTCCCGCTGTCTGCTCGGCATCAATAACCGCAACCTCAAAACCATGAAGACCGATCTCGACACCTCGCTGCAGCTCGGCAAACTCATCACCAACAAAAAAATCCTCGTCGCCGAAAGCGGCATCAAATCCCGCCCCGACGTCCGGCAACTCATCGCCGCCAACTTCAACGCCGTCCTCATCGGCGAAACCCTCATGCGCAGCCACGACATCACCCAAAAATTCAACGAACTCTTCGGGATTTAATTTAATGCGGGGACAGTCACCACGTTTATGCTTGACAAGATTGGTGAAACTGTATATCTTTTAAGATTATGCCAAGATTAGCCCGAATAGTTGTACCTGGATCGCCGCATCACATTACCCAGCGAGGTAACAATAAACAGGACGTGTTTTTTGTCGATGAGGACAAGTGGCAATATTTGCGGATATTGAAGGAGCAGTCGATAAAATATGCTTTTTCGGTTTTGGGCTATTGCCTTATGACCAATCATGTGCACATTATCGGCATTCCGGACAAGGAAGAGTCGCTGGCCAAAGCGGTTGGCCGGACAAATTTTATTTATACGCAATATGTCAACCGGATGCACAGCCGAAGCGGCCATTTGTGGCAAAACAGATTTCATTCATGCGCGATGGACAATAATTATTTCTGGACAGCACTGCGATATGTCGAACAAAATCCGGTACGTGCCCGGTTGGTGCGCGTGCCTTGGACTTACCCCTTCTCCAGTTCATTAGTGCATATCGGCGAGCCGGACAAAACCGGATTGATTGATATCAACTTTTGGAAAAAATTATCACGAGGCTTGAACTGGAAGGAAATTTTAAGCCAGAAAATAGACCAGCAAATCAGCACCGATTTCCAAACCCGCAATCGTCGCGGCCGCCCGTTAGGCAGCGACAAATTTATCAGCAAACTCGAAACAACCCTCGGCCGCAGATTAAGACCTTCTCCAGGCGGCAGACCAAATAAAAAGGTAAATAAATAATATTATACCCGGTGACTGTCCCCGCATTTACTGTCCCCGCATTTACTGAATAATCGGCCCAGAAAATCACTTGGCTTTTTGACTCCCAATGAAGTATTTTACGAACGGAAAAAATTAACCGGATAACAAAACAGGATTCGACTCAGTTGCACTTGGGAGTTGAATCCGCCATTCATTTTATTTATTATAAATTAATATAGACCATTCAAACAAATAATTTTACAGCCTTTACTTTCATAATATTGTATCATTTCTGGAATTTTCTTTTTACTCCAACTGGTAATGCCATCGGATAAGACAGTAACTTCGTGATTTACCTTACGTAAATTAAAGCAAGTTGATTTAACACAAGCAGTAGCATCTCCTCCTACTATGTAGAACTCACTTATTTTATTTTTACTAATAAAGTCTGTAAATTCCTCACTGGTTAATGCATTTCCTTTGTTTTTTGTAAAAACATTTTTTGATACTATTTTCAAGTCTGAAGCTAATTCAGACCCGACGGTATCGGGTTTGAAGTTTCTTGTACCGGTTGATAAATTTTCATGCCTTATATAAACAACATGAATCTTATTATTGACTGC
>DAOWAK010000097.1 GCA_030634605.1 Sedimentisphaerales bacterium | reverse complement strand
GACTCAGCATGGGCTAAAGCCCATCCTACAGTATTTTTTAGAGGTTCCCTAAAACTGATCGAGGAACGAAGGTCAGTGCTATTAAAGGCACTGGATGCCCGATCAGGTCGGGCATGACAAGTCGGATCGGTTAGTTTGGTCGATTTATACCGATCATAAATCAAAACACCACGTTGCTCGTTTTGTAAGTCTAAATCCGGCAGGCCTTTAGAACAGGCCCTGCCAGGCATTATGATACCCATTGGGTATATAATAAATGGAAATTGGAAGGTGCGGAGCAGGAATGACGAAATTAGCAGCAAGATTAAGAGCTCATCCGCCGGTTAAACTTTACCGCATAGGTGAAGTTGCACAATATAGCGGTCTGTCTCGGCAGACGGTTCACAATTACACGATAATGGGTCTGATTCGCGAGCAGGAATGGACCAAGGGTGGGCATCGTTTGTATGACGAGGCGGTTTTCAATTCGTTGGCGCGGATAGATGAATGGAAAGATACCAAGACCCTGCGTGAGATACGTCAGATACTGGAGCAGGAAAACAAATCTTGTTCGGAGGGTACAATTGTAGCTTAGAGTCGCAGCATGGGCTCGCTTTTGGCGGATTAAGAAACCCAGCCCATCCTACATACTGACGGAACCCCTCTGACGGGCCGAGGGGCTAAAAATGGAAAGACATGCTTAAGCCCGAAGGCGGGCATGCCACCCGACTTTAACCCCCGCCTGGCGGCTGGGGGCTTTTTTAGAGCAATTAAGTGATTCTGTGAACAGTTACCAAAAATAAAGACCCACAGCCACGGACGGCCAAACGTAATCATGGATGATTCGCCGAAAACCAAATTAACCCTCCGCCAGGTATTGTCCCGTCAATGGCAGATACCGTTGTTTATTTTGTCCATGATTGCGTTTGCCGTGGTTTTGCTGCAGTTGAGGCCGGTGGTAGTACCGTTTGATTTTGAAGGTCATTTCGAGAATCTTAGTAAGCTGGCGGGGGAGAATCGTTACATTGAATTCTATAATGATGCGGAAAATCTTCGCCTAGAGGTTGAAACTGACGAACAGTATGGAAGACTTCTGGCGTTGGTAGCCCAGGCCCGGGTGAAGGAATTGCGTCAGCGTCATGAAATCGGGATAGAGCCCCATCTGAATCGCAGCAATTCGAAGAATTATGAACTGATAATCAAGGATTATACGGAAGCGTTGTTACGGGAGCAGCCTGAAAAAGGCAGCGTGGAGTATGTTCAGGCGTTTGTAGATTTGGCGACGGCATACTGGGCGATGAATAACAGTGGTCAGGCGTTTGCGGCGATGGATAAGGCGATTGCGGCGACGATGAAGCCCGTGGAGGCAGAAGAAGATGCGTCGGGGTTAGAGGGTGAATCCATTGGCGAAACGGATGAAACCGGTGCAGTGGATGAAGGGGCGGTTGATGAAGCGGAGAAAGCTGAAGTAGCGACTGATGATGGCGCTGCCGGGATGATGGAGGATGCGAGTGTTTCGGCGGTGGAGGTTGCGGCGTTTGCTGAGAAGCTGTTGCCGGAACTGTATCGGGATAAGGCACAGATGTTGCTGCTGGCCCGGCCGGAGGGTTATCAGGAGGAGTCGCTGGGGCTGCTGGAGAAAATTCAGGCTCAGCCGGGAGCGACATCGGCTGACAAGGCCTGGGCCCACGTACGCGAGATTGAATTGTACATTGGGCGGGGAGATGGGGAAATGGCGCTGATGTTGCTGGGGGCGTCGGGTAAGGAGATTCTGGAATCTCAATATGCCGGGGAAGTTGAACTGTTGCGGGGTAGTGCATTACGTCAGGCGGGGCGGATTGACGAAGCGGAAGTGGTTTTGCGGGAGTTGTTAAAGAAAACCGATGATCGTGGTGACATATACGCTCAGACGGCTTTGGAGTTGGGGCGAATCAATTACGATCAGTATCGCGACCATGACGCCCGGCGATTTTATGAGTTGGTTATCAGTACTCAAATGGGCAAGGACTGGTATATTGCGGCTAATCTGGGCCTGGCGGAATGTTATGGCCTACAGCAGCGTTATCCGGAAGCGCTGAATTATTACCAGAAGACGGTTGATGGGTTGCGGGTGAATCCGTTTAGCCGGGCGATTAATATACCGCAGGTGCATAAGAGTCTGACGATGACAGCTCAGAAGCTCAATCTGCTCAAACAATACAGGGAGGCGTTGCCGTTCCAGGAAGTTGAGCAACAGATAGCGGGCGACGATGTATATACGGTGCTGCGCTATGCCCAGACGTTGGCGCGTCTGGCAGAAGAGTTGGTTAATGAGTTGAACGAGGCAACGAAGGCTTCGGTGTTGCATGAGCCGACGAAGACGGAGCAGTTGTGGGTGGAGCAGCAGAAGCAACAGATTAATTCGTTGTATGAGAAATCGTCGGAGCAGTATCTGAAGGTGGCTAAGCTGGCGGTGGCCAATGATGAGCTATATGGTCAGAGTTTGTGGCAGGGTGCGGTCAATTATGACAAATCGGGCAACTCGGAAAAATCGATAGCAACGTGGAGGCGTTTTGTTATTGAGCGTGAGGGTCAGCCTCGTTGGCCTCAAGGGATGTTTAATTTGGGTCAGGCCTATCAGGCGGCGATGCGTTTTGATGAGGCGATAACGATATTTGAGTCGTTACGTCAAGAGCACCCGAAGGCCATTGCGGCATTTGAGGGAATGGTGCCGTTGGCGATGTGTTATTTGGCCAAGGAGCCACCGGAGGTTGGAAAGGCGGAGGAGTTGCTGTTAGCGGTTTTGCAGGATCCGGCACTAACGCCGCGGTCGCGTTTGTACCGTTTGGCGATGTTTGAGTTGGGCGAGCTGTATTATGATAACAAGCAATATCCTCAGGCGATTAATATACTTACCGAAGCGATTGAGCGTTATCCACAGGGGCCGAACATGGGCAAGTCGATGTTTTTGGTGGCGGATTCGTATCGTCAAAGCGGATTGGCGTTGGATGAGATGATTGCACAATTATCGGCGAATCCGGACGACTCGCTTAACCAGCAAAAGTCGACGGAAGAGAAACAGAGTTATCTGCAAAAGGCACGGGATTATTATGACCGGACCATTGAGTTTTATTTGGAGGTGCCGGAGGGGCGTCGGAGCGAGTTGGATAATTTATATTTACGGCATTGCTGGCTGTACCGTGCGGATTGTTTGTTTGATCTGGAGCGGTACCGGGAAGCGGCGCAGTTGTATGAATTGGCGGCGTTGCGATATCAGTTGACGCCGACGGCGTTGGCGGCCTTTACACAGATAATTAACTGTCAAATTAAAATGGATAATGTAAAGGAAGCCAGATCAACCACTCAGCGGGCGATCTGGCAGTTGAAAGAAATCGAGGATTCAGCGTTCGCGACGGGGCAGACGAAGTTGTCTCGGCAGCAATGGCAGAGCTGGTTTGCCTGGATGGAAGAATCCAATCTTTGGTAGTTAGTGCGGTTTCGCACTTTTTCTTGAGCGGCTCGGTTGGGTTTCGGATGGGCCTTTTTTGGCCAGGCGGACGACAATTTTAAACAGGTTCGGTGAATTTTACGAAAGTACATTTTATTAAAAACCGTCCTGAAGGCCCTGCCGGAGTGCAATTAACGAAACGTAAAACTGCGAAAGTTAACAGTTGCAAAGCCGGCGAAAAATCAACTAGTACGTGTTGCGGAAAAACTGTCACCCCCGCGAAAGCGGGGGTCCAGTGGTCCGAAACAGCGGTTTCGTTCAATATTCTGGATTCCCGCTTGCGCGGGAATGACAAATAAACGTTTTCCGCAACAGGAACTAACTAGTAGTAAAACTGAGAAAATTAAACCGAATGGTTTTAAAATGGCAGGTGGTAAGAAATCCTGCCGCTAAGAAAGGGAATTAAAATGACACTCGCACAAGCAAATGATGTTGGCAGCAAATTAATTCATTTATTGTCACAACAGCGGCTGTTGTATCGGCAGCTTCGCGAGTTGGCCCAGAAGCAGAGTTCTTTGGTGACGGGTGAGAATCCGGAGATGCTGTTGCGGGTGTTGGCGGGTCGTCAGCGGATTATTGATCGGCTGAGTTCGATTGATAAGGAGTTGCGTCCGATCCGTGACGAATGGCAGAAGATTGCGATGAATTTGCCGCAGACCCAGAGAGCGGAAGCGCAGCGGCTGGTGGCGGAAGTGCAGGAGATTTTGGGCGAGATAATTGCCCGGGACGAGAAGGACAGTCAGGCGATGTCAGATAATCAGCAGCAGGTGGCGTCGGAGATCAAGGCTACCTCGAGCGGCAAGCGGGTGAATCAGGCCTATACCCAAAAGCCCAGCCAGGCAGTTCAAAGCCGTTTTTTTGATACCGTGAGTAAATGATTCCTTATAAACAGGTGGTCAACATGACACAAACATTAGCTGACATTTATCGCCAGGGGCAAGCTTTGGAAGTTTCGAAGCCGGCAGACGGGAAGAACGGCAAGGTTGAATCCGTCGAGGCGGTAGAGGAGTTGGCGTCGGTTTTTGCTGCGTATAACGAGACAACGGACCGGATGCTTTCTTCTTATCAGCAATTGCAGGACGAAGTGGTGCGGTTGCGAGAGGAAGTGGAGCATAAGAACGAGCAGCTGGAGCGGAAGAACCGTTTGGCGGCGTTGGGTGAAATGGCGGCGGGGATGGCACATGAGATTCGCAATCCGCTGGCGGCGATTCAGTTGTATGGGCAGTTGCTGGAGAAGGACTTGCAGAATGAGCCGGACAAGATGAAATGGGCCCGGAAGATTTCGGTGGGAGTTCGGAATCTGGATGCGATTGTTACGGACATTCTGGCTTTTACGCAGGAGCAGATTTGCACTAAGAGCGGAGTGAATCTGGCTGGTTTGCTGGCGGAAACTATTGATTACGCGGCGCCGAAGGATGATGAGCAGAGAGTGGTTTTTGATCTGGATGGTGTGGACGGTGAGCTGGTAGCGAATGTTGATATTAATATGTTTCGGCGGATTTTTCTGAATCTGATTCGCAATGCTATCGATGCGGCAGGGGGGAACGGCCGGGTTAAGGTTACGATAACGCGGGAAACCGGGGAAGCTGCTTATCAGAGCAGAATTACGGTGAGTGATACGGGGCCGGGAATTGCGGCAGAGGTGATGAGCAAGATTTTTAATCCGTTTTTTACGACCAAGGACGGCGGGACGGGGCTGGGGCTGGCGATTGTGCACAGTTTGGTGGAATGTCACGGTGGGACGATCAGCGCCGGCAACAACGAAGAGGGTGGAGCGGTATTTACGATACTGATGGTGTAATTTTTTCAGGAAGAGCAGGAGGCCTGTTGATGGCACAGATTATTGTAGTAGATGATGTCGAAATGATTCGCGAATCGCTGGAGGCGACGCTGGTTCGTGCGGGTCACGAAGTGAGCACCTGTGGTGATGCTGAGCAGGCGGTTGAAAAGGTTAAGCGGGTGTCGTTCGATTTGATTATTACGGATTTGAAGATGCCGAAGATGGACGGGATAGCTTTTCTGGATCAGCTTCAGAAGATGGGGTCGGAAGTTCCGGTGATAATGATGACGGCTTTTGCCACCATCAGCACGGCGGTGGCGGCGATGCGTAAGGGGGCGGTGGATTACATCCAGAAGCCGTTCGAGGCGGATGAAATTACGCTGTTGGTGGAAAAGACGTTGGCGCACAGTCGGCTGGTGAAGGAGAACGAGGCTTATCAGACCAATGTACGGGACTGGCAGCGTGGTCGGCAGTTGATTGGCAACAGCAGGGTAATGCTGGAGGTGATGGAAAAGGTTCAGTGTATTGCCCAGAGCAGTGCGACGGTGCTGATTCGCGGGGAATCGGGGACCGGTAAAGAGATGATTGCCCGGGCGATTCACGCCCAGAGCCCACGGTCGAACAAGCCGATGCTTTGTGTGAATTGTGCGGCGCTGTCGAGTACGCTGCTGGAAAGTGAACTGTT
>DAOWAK010000052.1 GCA_030634605.1 Sedimentisphaerales bacterium | reverse complement strand
TGGATGCCCGATCAAGTCGGACATGACAAGTCTAATCGGATAGTTTAAGTTGTTTTTTAATCAGTTCTTCACCGTTAGGAAATTTTCGTAGAGTTTTGCCAGGCGGTCGGCGGTTTGATTGATGTTGAAATTTTGAATGACGGATGGGCGGCCGGTTTCGGTTAGTTGGGGAGGAAGGTACAGCGGGACCAGGACGGCGTCGTGGCCGAGTTGGCGGAGGGCTTTAACGATGAAGTTGTCACGGAGACAATTTTCGCAATAAAAATTATCGCCGCTGCCAGGTGTTAACTGAATGATTTTCATTTTTTCAATCCTCCGGAGCTACTGACGTATCCGGACCAAAGGCGTAAACGAATCCGTCGTGGGCACCGATAACGATGCCCCCCCCACCGATGGCTGGGGAAGCGGAGACGGCGTCGCCGATTTCGCAGGTGAAGATTTCGCGGCCGGTGTTGAGGTCGAGCAGGTACAAACGGCCGTCGTCGCAGCCGAAGATGATTTTGTCGTTGCAGATGACGGGGCTGGAATCGATGCTGTCGCCGGCGGTGAACTGCCAGAGTTTTTCGCCGGATTGGCGGTCGAAGCAATAAACATTTTTGTCGCGGGAGGCGGCAAGGACTTTGTTCGGGGAAACGGCTGGGGAGGCGAAGAAAGGGTCGCTAGCCTGGAATTTCCAGATGGTCTGGCCGGTCTGGATGTCGGTGCAGGAAAAGAAATTTTCGAAGTTTCCGACGAAAGCGAATCGGCCGTCACAAGCGGCGGAGCCGGCGATGTAGGAACCAGCGTCGATCTGTCGGATGGCCTGGCCGGTTTCAGCGGAGACGACGTGGAGAACGGCATCGCAGCCGCCGAAGATGATTTTGTTCTCGGCGACGGCGGGAGTTGAGTTGATATAGCCGTCGGACTCGTAAATCCATATTTTTTCGCCAGTTACAGCGTTCAAGCAGTAAAGAAGATTGTCGTAACAGCCGATCAGGACACGCTGGGGTTGATTCCGGTCGGCGGGGAGATAGTTGATACCGGCGAGGATACGGTTTTCTGTGGTAAATTTCCATTTCAAGGTGCCGGAGTCGGCGGCGAGGGCGTAAATGTTATTATCAGATGAACCCACGAAAACGGTGTCCTGAAAGACACAGGGTGAGCTTTCGATGGAGTCCCCGGTGGCGAAAGACCAGATAAAATCGCCGGAGTGCAGGTCGAGGGCGTAAAGTTTATTATCGTCGGAGCCTACGAAAACCCGGTTGTTGGCAATGGAAGCGGAGGATTTTACGGCATCTTCGGTTTTGTATTTCCAGATTAATATGAGGCGTTCGGGAAGGGTAACTGACGCATTGCCAAGCAGTTGCGGGCCGCCACGGCTCATGGGCCAATCGGTGGGAACAGCAATCGCGGTGGATTTGTCAGGATCGGTGTTATTTTGGTCTGGTGAAGTATTTTTAGCAGATTTGGACAGGTACAGGAAAAGCCAAAAGGCAAGGATTGGAATCAGGGTAAAAAAAACGACTAATGATATTTTGGAGTTCTTCATGGATTCGGTCGCCATCGATTGGTTTTAGCGGAATATCCAGTCGGTAAAAAAGTATCAAATGTAATGGTTACCCTATTATGCCCCTGAACCAACGGAAATTCAAGTCCTGGCTGTCGATTAAAACTCAAGTTCCGGCGGTGGACAAGAACTGGCTTCGTTAATGATTTTGGCGTAACATGTTAGTAATGGCAGAGATTGACGTTCGACATGTTGATGAGATCGTGGGCAGGATCGGTTGCGACGATGCGGCGGTGATAGCGATTTTGCAGGCGATTCAGGATAAGTGGCGTTATCTGCCCAAGGCGGCCCTGGAGCGGGTGTGCGAGATTACGGATATTACACCGGCGGCGTTGACGGGGGTGTCAACTTTTTACAGCCAGTTTAGACATCGTCCGGTGGGCAGGCACATTATCAGCGTCTGTCACGGAACGGCTTGTCATGTTAAGGGGGCTGATCAGGTAACCGATGCGCTGCGACGGCATCTGGGTCTGAGCGGGGATAATGATACGGATGCGAAGGGGTTGTTCACGCTGCAGAAGGTGGCCTGTCTGGGTTGTTGCACGCTGGCACCGGCGGTTCAGATTGAAGAGGTGACCTATGGCCATTTGACGGCGGCCGGGGTCGGGCGAATGCTGGATGATTTTCTGGAGTTGCAGAAGCGGGGTGGGCTAAAAAAGAGTGCTGACGCTACCAGCCAACTGGAGGGTAAAGACGGGGAGATTCGTATCGGGCTGGGATCCTGCTGTATTTCGCGAGGCAGCGGTAAGGTTTATGAAGCAATCACTCAGACGTTGAAGCAATGTGGAATCAACGCGGCTCTCAAGCGGGTTGGCTGTGTGGGAATGTGTCATCAGACGCCGTTGCTGGAGATTGTGCCGGCGGCGGGTCGTGCTCATCTGTATGCACAGGTAGAGGCGGATGATGTACGGGGCATTATCGAAAAGCATTTCAAGGCGGACAACTGGACCAGGAAAATTGGTAACCGGATTTCCCGGACAGTTGACAAGGTGCTAACAGATCGCCACTGGGAAGGAATCAGCCGTTATTCGATCGATGTGCGGGACGAGCCGGTGGCGGCGTTCCTGGATAAGCAAAAGCACCTGGCGACGGAGCATTACGGGAATCTGGACCCGACGGACCTGGATGAATATCTCCGGCAGGGAGGTACTAAAGCTTTACGCCGCTGTCTGAAAGAGTTGTCGGGGCAGGAAGTGATCGAGCAGATGAAGGCTGCTAATTTGCGCGGACGAGGCGGGGCGGGTTTTCCGACGGGTCTGAAATGGGAATCGGTTCGACAGCAGCAGTCTCAGGAGAAGTTTGTTATCTGTAATGGCGACGAGGGCGATCCGGGGGCGTTTATGGATCGGATGCTGCTGGAGTCGTTTCCTTATCGGGTGATTGAAGGGATGATAATTGCGGCGGCAACGGTCGGAGCGCGGAAAGGTTATCTTTATATTCGGGCGGAATATCCGCTGGCGGTGCGGCGGGTTACTGAAGCGTTGAAGAAATGCGCCGAGCGGGGGCTACTGGGCGATGATATTCTGGGCAGCGGTTTTGGATTGCAACTGGAGATTATGCAGGGGGCCGGGGCGTTTGTGTGCGGGGAGGAATCGGCGCTGATTGCGTCAATCGAAGGTCGGCGGGGAATGCCTCGGTTGCGACCACCCTACCCAGCCGAGCAGGGTTTGTGGAAAAAACCGACGCTGGTCAATAACGTGGAGACTTATTCGCTGGTGCCCTGGATTTTGCGTAACGGGGCGGAAGCTTTTGCCGGGTTGGGGACCGGGTCCAGCACCGGAACCAAGGTGTTCGCCCTGGCGGGTAAGGTGGCCCGGGGCGGTCTGATTGAGGTGGAGATGGGTATCACGCTGCGGCAGATTGTCGAGGAGATCGGCGGCGGGATCGGGGGAGGTCGGCGATTCAAAGCGGTGCAGGTCGGCGGGCCGTCGGGCGGATGCGTGCCGGCGCACTTGGCGGACGTGTCGGTGGATTATGAAGCACTGCAGCAGGTGGGTGCTATCATGGGTTCGGGCGGGCTGGTGGTGCTGGATGACACCGACTGCATGGTGGACATCGCGCGGTATTTTCTGGAATTCACCCAGGATCAATCCTGCGGCAAGTGCACGTTCTGCCGGGTGGGAACGCGGCGAATGCTGGATATTCTGGAAAGAATCTGCACCGGCTTAGGCAAAAAAGATGACCTGGAACAACTGGAGCAGTTGGCGGTGATGGTTAAAAAAGGGTCGCTGTGTCAGTTGGGCGGGACGGCACCGAATCCAGTGCTTTCGACGCTGAAATATTTCCGTGAGGAATACGAAGCTCATCTGGAAAAACGATGCCCAGCCGGGAAATGCAGAGCGCTGATAACTTATTCGATAACCGACGACTGTATCGGATGCACGCTTTGCGCACGGAGCTGCCCCACCGGAGCGATTACCATGCGCCCCTACGAAAAGCACGAGATTGATGACGAGAAATGTGTTCGCTGCGGCACCTGCAAAAGCATCTGCCCGGTGGACGCGGTCAAGGTTGAATGAAGATGCCCAAGGTGACAATTGACAATCAGCAGACCGAGGTGCCTCAGGGAACGACCATTCTGGAAGCGGCACGGGAGATCGGCATTACGATTCCGACATTGTGTTATCTGCCGGAGCTCTCGGCGAACACGTCCTGCATGGTTTGCGTGGTGAAGGTTAATGGCCGGGAGCGTCTGCTGCCGGCATGCGCGACGGTGGTAGTTGACGGGATGGTCATCGAAAGTGAAACGGAGGAAATTCACCAGGCCCGGCGGACGGCACTGGAACTTTTGTTGAGCGATCACGTGGGCGATTGCGAGGGGCCTTGCCAGTCGCTGTGTCCGGCGGGAATGAACATTCCGTTGATGATCCGACAGATAGCAGCAGGTGAATTGGCCGAAGCGATTAAGACGGTCAAAGCCGACATTGCCCTGCCGGCGGTGCTGGGGCGGATTTGTCCGGGGCCTTGCGAAAAAGGATGTCGGCGCGGGCAGCAGGATGACGCGGTGGCGATCTGCCTGCTGAAGCGCTACGCAGCGGACGTGGACCTGGCAAGAGCGGAATCTTATCTGCCGGCCCAGGCCGCGGATACCGACAAGCGAGTGGCGATAGTCGGAGCGGGCCCGGCGGGATTGGCGGGGGCGTGGCATCTGCTGCAAAACGGGATTCGCTGTACGATTTTTGACGATCACGATAAAGCCGGCGGGGCTTTACGCAGTGCGATTCCGATCGAACAACTGCCACATGAAGTGCTGGATGCGGAAATTGAACTGATCCACAAGCTGGGGGCGGATTTTCAGTTGAACACGCGGATTGGCGAGAATATTTCGCTGGAGGATTTGCGAAAAAATTACCAGGCGGTGCTGATCGCGACAGGTTCGGCAAAAAAAGAAGATGTGGAAAAGCTGGGGTTGACCTGGGCGAGCAAGGGTGTCGCAGCAGCGAAAAAGACTTACCAGACGCCGATAGCGAATGTGTTTGCCGCGGGCGGAGTGATTGCCCCGAGCAAAATGGCAATTCGCTCATTGGCCCAGGCAAAAGCAGCCTCGGCAGCAATTAGTCAATTCCTGGCCGGCGAAGAAATTGTCGGTGAAACCGCAGCGTTTTCCATTCACATGGGAAGAATGAAAAACGGCGAAATCGAGCAGTTTATGGTTCACGCGAACGATTCGCCGCGGCAGAGTCAGGTAATTCACCAGGCGGAAGGTTTTTCCGATGAGCAGGCCGTCGCCGAAGCCGGACGTTGTCTGCGTTGCGACTGCCGCAAGCCGGTCAGTTGCAAATTGCGAATTTACAGTCAGCAGTTTCAGGCACGTGCCAATCAATTTAAAGAGCAGCGTCGGTTGTTCGAACAGCAACTACAGCACCGGGAAATTATCTACGAGCCGGGCAAGTGCATCGATTGCGGAATTTGCATTCAAGTGGCGGCGCAGGCGGGTGAGGAGTTAGGGCTGTCGTTTATCGGCCGAGGCTTTGATGTGCGGGTGGCGGTGCCGTTCGATAAATCGCTTGAAAAGGGGCTTAGTAAAGTCGGTCATGAATGCGTAAAGGCCTGTCCGACTGCGGCTCTGGCGTTTAAGGATGAAGCGGCGGCAAGATAAGCAGCCGTTAATTTTCATAAAAAAAGGCCGCCCCGAAATAGAAGCGGCCTGCAACACACTGAATTATCAGCAGCATATCATTTCAATTTTGCTTTCAGGATCGACAGCAGCATATTGTTGTCGATAGGTTTCTGGAACACGCCGCTGAAACCCAACTGACTGAAATCGGTGGTCAGGTTGAGATTATCACCGGCTGAGCTGAGCATGTAAATCGGGGCGGTATTGCCCAGCAGCTTGAGTTCTTTGACGAAATTAGTGCCGGCGTCGATCTCTTCCATCATCATGTCAGAGATGATAAGGTCGGGTCGGGAGTCCTTAAAGACCTTGAGGGCCTCTTCGGCGCTGCCGGCCTCAGCAACGACATAATCGTTGGCTTCCAGTACAACCCGCAGACATTCCAGAATATCCGGATCGTCATCGACACACATTATTACGTATTTACCATCTTGCATTTTGGCTCTCCATCGTAACCGACCTATTAAGTTTGCGCTTTTAATATCTTTCAGTTTAAAACAAAAGTGTTTTGTAACACGGAAACTGGTTAATTTTTCCAATTAGTGGCCACTTCGTTGAAGTTCCTCTTTTTTACCACCGGCAGCATGAACTGTAAAGCAGCGGCTAGATTGTTCTGGGCGGCACTGGAAAGAGATTCACCGAATTCGTTGTATTCGTAACCTCGGATGCCCAGGGCGTAAGCTTCGGTTTTTGCCGAGAAAAGTTCGTTAGCCAGGGCCAGCAAAGCTTCCGGCTCGACGCTGTGGGTAGTGAAACTGGTATCCGCTTGGGCGGTAATTCTGCGGAAGAAAAATGGTTCCGGGCCATCCACCGCGGCATCGACAAAAATTACGAAATCATGCTCTGCAACATCAGCGGCATCTTCGACGGTCAACTGATAATCCGCGCTGATATCAACGCCGGGCGGAGCCATCTGCTCCATGGCTTCGGCAAAAGCAGCACCCAAACCGTCATCGAGTCGGCCGGGGTTGCCATAGCAGAGCATCAGGATTTTTCGTTCGGGGCCAGTCATTATTTTTCCCTTCTATCCACCAGTTTACCTTCGCAATCGTACAATTCGATCACCAGAGGCATCTGACCCATAGCGTGGGTGGCACAGGACAGGCAGGGATCGTAAGCCCGAATGGCAACCTCAACATGGTTGAGCAGGCCTTCGGTAATTTCCACACCGCTGAGGTGATCCTCGGCAACTTTCTGAACGGCACGATTCATGGCTTCGTTGTTACAGGTGGTCGAAACGATAAGGTTACCCATGGTGATCTGGTCGTTTTTGTCAACCGTATAATGATGGAACAGCGTACCGCGAGGAGCTTCGATAATGCCGACAGCTTCTTCACGACGGTCGCCCTTGACTACCAGATCGGTGCCCTGGAGATCGGAGTCATTGATCAGTTCCTGGATTTTTTCAATCGAGTGCAACAGTTCAATCATCCGGGCCCAATGGTAAGCCATGGTTATGTTGTTGGGTTTGCCATTGGTAACTGCCATGAATTCCTTGCGCTCAGCTTCGGCCAAGGGACTATCGAAGAAGTCGGCATTATTAACGCGGGCCAGCGGACCGACACGACACCAACCGTTTTCGGTACCCAGGGATTTGATGAAGGGGAACTTCATGTAAGTCCAGGAACGAACCTCTTCGGCGATGTAGTCGTTGTAAACCTGATTGTCAACGTGATCGAAAATCTTGTTGCCCTCGAAATCGGTGGCCCGCAGGCCGCCGTCGTAAATATCGTAAGCACCGTCAGAACGAATGATGCTGAGGTGATTGGAATCAAACGAACC
>DAOWAK010000064.1 GCA_030634605.1 Sedimentisphaerales bacterium | reverse complement strand
GGTGCTGTGATGCACGCCGAGGCGTTGGACGATGTTGAGTTGTGTTTTTCCGGCTTGCTTCATAGCGTAAATTTCGATACGATCGTTTTCGGTGAGTTGAATCCGCTCTGCGCAGTCAGCTACAAGCTGAATCTCTGAGTAATAATTTTGCGTCTTTTCAAAAGCGCTTCGAGCAATTTCTCAGCGGTGTTGGGGTCGGTCGGTTTTGCCTGATCGACGATGGCTGTTAATTGCTCGGGGGTGAATTGGGCGATTCTTCCAGCCATCCAGGAGGCGTCTTTAGATGTCATTTTATCGAAAGCGGTATTGGGTTTTTCGCTATACCAGCGGTCCGGGTCGAATTCTAAAGACAGGTATCCAAGGGACTTAGGTTCCGCCGGGTAGCTTTGGGCACACGGCGTCGGCTGCCACAGGCCCAGGGTCAGGAGCGACAGAACGTCAGCGAATTGCTTTGCGGTGTCCCAGCGGTACTGACAGCCTTGCCAGGGTTGCTTGGGAACTCCCTGCCAGCTGCCCAGGGAGGCGTTGAAATCGAGAATGTAAAATTTGATCAGGTCATCCTGATGGGCTGCCAGGTTGTTGTTGTCCGAGCGGTCGAGATCGTTAAGCCAGGCGGCGGCGAGTTTCATCGCTCGAAATTCGCGACGGTCGCTTACCCAGTCGAACTTGTAAATTCCTTTGATATCACCGCTTATGAATTTGGAAGCGATAGCTCTCTGGCCGTCGAAACGGGAATCGCCGGTGCCGGTGATGGTGATTAAATACGTTTCCGGAACGTTGTAACCCAAGGCCCAGTATATTTTTGAGGCGACGATCGAGGCGGAACTGCCCAGTTCCGGGTAATCGGGGGAATCTAGCTTGATGAGGAATTTTTGGCCGAGGGAATCTTCGCCGAGAAAGCCGCGGGAGCCGCCGGAATCCTTGATTTTCAGGATTGTAAAGGGGCCTTGGGGAGGTGGTCCGCGGTTGGGGCCCTGGGCGATAATCTCCGCGGTCAGTTCAGTGAGGTTGCGGTTGGTGTAGAAACTGGAATCGGGCACCTGGTGCGATTTGGTTAAGTTCTTTGCCTGTAGTTCTTTACCGAATATGGCGCTGTTGATTTGGTCGGGGCTGAAGCAATCGCGAACGGGGTAGAAGAAGGTGGTTTTAAAGAAGATTTGCCAGGTTTCATCCTGAGAAAATCTCAGATGTTCTGAATCGGCATGAACAAATCGGGCATGATTGTAGTATTGATATTGTCGGCAGCCGCCGGTGAGTGACGTCACGGCGAGTAACAGCGGTAAAAGCTTGTGAATAAGTAAGTTATTGGTTTTTGGAATCATGCTCTGTTAAGTATAGACAAAGGAGGATCGGAGATAAAATAAAAAGACGGGAGGAAAATCAGGGAAAATGTACGGGGCTATTTGGTGAGGATCAATTCCTGCACGACGGGAGGGCGTTTTCTGACTGGGCGGGTTACGGTTGGCTGTTCGATTCGTCTGGCGTGGGCGTCCAGGTGGGCACGGTCGGAAACGGTTAAATGGCTGTGCTTTACGACTTTTGCGGGACCGCCGACGACCGTGCTGTAAGCAGCGACATCCTCAATGACCACGGCACCGGCGCCGATGACGGCGGCTTCGCCGATGGTGATGTTTTGGATCAGGGTAGCGCCGATACCGATGAAGGCGGCCTTTTGGACGTTGACATGGCCGGCCATTCTGACGCCGGGGCAGATGTGGACGGATTTGCCGATGTGGGATTCGTGATCGATAATGCAGCCGGTGTTACAGATGGCGGAGTCTTCGATGTTGACATGGGTACAAACCTTTGCACCGGCGGCGATTACGACATTTTTGCCGATGCCGGCGGTGTCAGCGATACTGGCGGTGGGATGGATGGCGCTGACCAGACCGATGCCGGCCTTTTCGACAGTTTCAGCGTAGGCCTGGCGGATTCGATTGTCGCCGATAGCGATGACGGCCCCTCGGAATCCGAGATCATCGGCCAGGTTGAGGGCGGATAAATCGCCGAGGACTTGAATACCATCGACGAGGTTGTTGTGTAATGTCGGATTGGAATCAAGAAAACCGACTACTTCGAACTGGTGGTTATTACGGAGGATGTCGAGTACCACCCTGCCGTGACCACCGGCTCCGACTATAACGATTTTCATAGGTATTGCCTCACAAAAGAGTTATTACTGCGTTTTATAAGTAGCAGGACTAAAAGAGCTACAGGGAACCCATGCTCAAGAGTACTTGAGCATGCCACCCTGCAATAGGGTAACAGCCGATAATAAAGCGGATTTTAATATTGAAAAACCCAGATTGCAGCTTAGTGTTTCATAATTTTTATCGACGGAATGAGGGGAAATGTGCAGTTTTGTGAGGTTTTTCGGGATGGTTAGGAGAGTGTTTGGATGTTTTTGGGGGTAGCAGGCGATTATTAATACTGAAAAAAGCCGGTAGTTGAAATTTTGGCGACGGAGAGAAGCGATTTAAGAGAATTCAACGCGGATTCCGAGAGTGATTTTTAATGAGAGGATAACGGACCTAAATGTTGAAGTGATTTGAATTTATAAACGTGTAAAACGTAAAGGCGTGACGTTTGAAATCCGATAATAACAGATGTTAGAGCAATTTAATTTTTCGTGCTCACTTTATGCCGATTGCGGCCTTGGTTATCGAAAACAGCTTATTGATAGGCTAACGGTCGGTTTTTTTGCCAGGGAAAGGTTAAAAAGGAATGGAATTTCGACTGATACGGAAACATACAGGTTTTTTGGTTGGTTTGATGCTGGTGTCATATCTGGTTGGATGTCGCGGCCCGGATATGGTGGGTCGGTTTCGTGCTACGCCGGTTACGAATATTATACTGGATGATTTGGGGGTGGTGGAGGAGGAGCCGGACGTGTTTGCCGGTGCGCGCGAAGTGGAGCCTGGAGATTTGCTGGCAGATGAGAGCGAATATGCCATTGGTCCCGGTGATGTCCTGGATATTTCGATATTTGAGTTGTTCAACGAGAGCGTTGAGTGGCTGGGTCGTAAGCAGGTGAGTGAGACGGGGCGAGTGACGGTTCCGGTGATTGGTACGTTTCGGGCGTCCGGTCAGACGGAGCTGGAGCTGGTGGATACTATAGTGAACAAGTTGAGTCCGCAGTTTATTAAGGACCCCACGGTGAGTGTGGTGGTTACCGGTCCGCGTAAGAAGCGTTTCAGTATATCCGGAGCGGTATCGGCCCCGGGCAGTTATCAGTTAAGTGAGAATGATTTGCGGATATCGCGGGCGTTGGCGGATGCGGGAGGAATACCACAGGCTAATGCGGACTACGCATTTGTGATTCGTTCGGTCAAGCTGGGTAAGGTTCGCGAGGGGGATCGGTTTCCGGGAGAGGCCGTCGGTGGAGCATCGACGTGGGAGATACCGGGAGGTGATCGTGAGCGAGCCGGTGAAGTTGAATGGATCAGGGAGTCTGAATCTGCGTTGGAGCCGGGTATGATAGAAGTAAAGCCATTAGAGGGAACAGAGTCTTTTGAGAGGCCTGTTCGTCCTGATGCGGTTAAGGAGAAACCCGGCGAGATAGATAAAGATGCCGAGGAGGAGTTGCTCAAGAGTATTGAGCCTTTGGCGGTGATAACTTATCAGATGGATGTTCCGGGCTGGTCGTCTGGTGACGAGGAAGTATCAGAAGGAAGCCAGGTTCAGGAATATGAAGCGATCAGCGAGAGTTTGTCGGCGGAGCAGGTACTGGAGGAAGTGGACTTTGAGGTAGTGCCGGAAGATGCCGAGCAGGCTGGTGAGGAGAAAACACTGCGGGCGGTTCGCAAGAATGACCGATTTTATCTGGTTCCGGCAGAAGGTGGTGAGTTGACTGATGAAGAAGCGGATTTTGAGTCGGAGCCATTTGAGCCGCCGAGTGGATTGCCAGAGGCGCCGGGCGCTGGTCCGGGCTGGTCTGATGATGGATTAGCCGGTCAGATTCAGGAAGTGGTGCAGGTGAATTTAAAGAAGCTGCGTGGTGGGGACTGGCGTCAAAACATGGTGATCCGTGCCGGCGATGAGATACAGATTCCGTTTAATGCGACGGGGATATTTTATGTAATGGGTCAGGTGGCCCGACCGGGTCCTTACAGTCTGGCGGGCGAGAAGTTAACGCTTCGTCAGGCGATAGCGTCGGCGGGTCCGATGACACCGTTGGCCTGGCCTAGTCGATGTGAGATTACGCGGCGGGTGGGAGACAACCGGGAAGTTACCTATCGGGTGAACCTGGAGAAATTATTTGCCGGGACGGCGCCGGATGTATTTCTGAAGCCTCATGATATTATTAATGTGGGATCTCATCCGGTGGCACGTTGGTTGGCGGTTATTCGTCAGAGCTTCCGGGCGACGTATGGATTTGGATTTGTGTATGACCGGAACTTTGCGGACAAGGATATGGGGCACTGATGAGTTAGGGCGGTAGTGTTGTGTTCCAAATATATTTAACCGCAGATAAACGCCGATGAACACGGATTGGTTTTTAATGACGAATAACGACACGGAGCAAAGCGGAGATCCCGGCACGGAAATTCGAATTAAGAATCAATGACGAATGTTTAAGATTAATGGCGGATGTTACTGTCCGCCCTGTAAATTGATAGATACTTTTTCTGTTGGGGGACAGGGATGAAATAGAATTGATGGTTGAACGAGACGAGCAGGATTGCCAAAGTGGTACAGTTGCCGAGTCGGCGTTGGATGAGTCGGGTATTTCGGCCGACGAGGGTCGGGGTCTGTTTATTGATCGGTGCTGGAAGTTCGGGATACTGGGTGTTTTGTTTGTCTGGCTGTTTTATGACGAGGTGTATCGCCTGGTGGACAGGTGGGGTACGGCGACGGAATCGCACGGGATGTTAATACCGGCGTTTAGTCTGTATTTTGTATATCTGAATCGTAAGCGTCTGGGTCGGATAAAAGGTAGTTGGAGTATTGTGGGGATGGGGGTAATGATTTTCGGCTTGTGGATATACCTTTTTAGTTTTTTCAAGGGTTTTTCATATCCGCGTTCGATAGCGATGATAATTATGCTGGGTGGGATAGTGTTGTTTTTGGGTGGTTGGCGGATAATTCGTTGGGTGTGGCTGCCGATTGTGTTTTTGCTGTTTTCGATTCCGCTGCCGGCTCGACTGTATTATGAGATTTCGATGCCGATGCGTGAGATGGCATCGACGGTGGCAGCGGTAATATTGAATTTTTTGCCGAATATTGATTGCGAAGCGGCCGGGGTGGTTATTCATGGTACGCATCTGAGTGAGGATTTTAATCTGAACGTGGCAGAGGCGTGCAGCGGGATGCGTTTGTTGCGAGCCTTTGTGGCGTTAAGTGTGGCGATGGCATATCTGGAATACCGTCCGATTTTACACCGGGCAGTATTGCTGGTCAGTTCTGTGCCGATAGCGATTTTTTGTAATATGCTGCGGGTGCTGTTGACCGGATTGATATATATATATATGGGTGGGGAGTATGCTACGGGTACGCTTCATTCTGGTTTGGGAATAGCGATGCTGGTGGTGGCATTTAGTTTGTATGGTTTGATTACCTGGGTATTGAATCGGATATATGTTGAGGAGGAACCTGAGGATGAGGGGGTTTTGGTGGTTAAGAAGGGTGAGTGACGAGAAGAAGCCTGAAGGATGAAAAATAAGATTAGCCACAAAAAACAAGAAGTTGATGGATTGTGTTACGGAGAATAAAGATATTTAACCACGGATTACACGGATTACACGGATTACACGGATTACACGGATTTTCAAAAAAGTTAGAAGAGAATTTAAGAAATTCAGCCACAGAGGGCACAGAGAACACAGAGAAGAAAGCCTGGAGCCTGAAAAATAAGATTAGCCACAGAGGGCACAGAGAAGAAGCCTGAAGGATGAAAAATAAGATTAGCCACAAAAAACAAGAGGTTGATGGATTGTGTTACGGAGAATAAAGATATTCAACCACGGATTACACGGATTTTTAAAAAAGTTAGAAGAGAATTTAAGAAATTCAGCCACAGAGGGCACAGAGAAGGAAGCCTGAAGAGAAACTCTAAATCCAAAACACGAAATCCTAAACAAACTTTTACTTTTATGAAAAAATATATATTACAACCATTGGGTCGGATATTTCGGCAGCGGGCATTTTTGGTATGTGTGCTGCTGATGGCGGTATTGGCAAGCGGGATGCATGTTGCGGCGAATAAGCTGAAGATGCATTTTCGTAAGGAGCCGATTGAATTGCGGAAACCGCTGGATGATTTAAGCAAGAGCAAGTTGTACCCATATCGAGTGATAAACGAACAGAAGATCAAAAACAAAGAGGTGGAGGAAGAGCTGGGGACGAAGGATTATATTCAGTGGGTGCTGGAGGATACGAGTGTAGAGAAGTCTGATCCGAGTCGTTTGGCGATGTTATTTGTGACCTATTATACGGGTAATCCGGACAAGGTGCCGCATGTGCCGGACTGGTGTTATACGGGTGGTGGTGGGATTATTGAAGATAAGCGGAATGCCAGGATAACTGTTCCGGATATCGGCCTGGAAAAGGATGATGATCAGCTGGGTGTGCGGGTGCTGGATATATCGGTACCGGACGGCATCTCAGGTCGTCGGCAAAACTGGGTGGTTTACTTTTTTGGTGTGAACGGGCAATACCGTTGTGAGCGAAACGCGGTCAGGATATTGCAGAATAACTGGCAGGATAAATACGCATATTTCAGTAAGGTGGAGTTGCTTATCGGGGGCGAACAGAAGATCAGTTATGAGCAGGTGCTGGCGGCGGCGGAGAAACTGTCCCGGGTGGTGGTTCCGTTGTTGTATTCGGAGCACTGGCCTGACTGGGAAGAGTTGGGACGTGGAGAAAATGACGAATGACGAAGCTCGAATGACGAATGATTAGAAATTTTGAGTTTTGGGTTTTGGATGAAGAAATTTAGCCACAGAGTAAGATGAGAACTCAG
>DAOWAK010000295.1 GCA_030634605.1 Sedimentisphaerales bacterium | reverse complement strand
GTCACGGTAATTATCGTAGTCGGTCATCTGCTCAACATAATATTGAACCGAACCGGTCAACTCCTTAGCCAGTTCCTGAGTGTACCCTGCCAGAAAACGCAGCTCGGAATTTTTCACCATCGGATCACTGCCCCGCTGATCGTCATCGCTTTCATAATAACCGAACTCAAAATTACAAATCCCCTTGCCCAGCGTCCCGCGGACACTGCCGCCGTAAACGTTCAGGTCCGGAAAAATCGCCTGCCCACGACTGTTTATCCCGCCCGGACTTTTCCAGTAACCTCGATAGCCGTAAAGCGCCAGTTCATAATTTTCAATGTTCCGGTAAATCCGCACCGCCAGCTCATCGTCGCCAAACCAGCGGTCGGGTTTGTCGGTGTGCACCACCGCGTCCTCGCCGGAAAGCCGCCCCAATCCATTGTTATAAAACGATATCCTTTCGCCGGTGATGAATCTGTCCGGATCGAAACGAGGCGTGTAAACGAAATCCAAATTGGCCCAGTCGCTGAAAAAACTCAACTTGGCTGCGTCCGATGGCGCCTTGAGGTATTCACTGTTGCGACCGATTAAAAAAGATTGCCAATCCTTGGGAAACAAATCATTGATAAACAACAGATCACCCGTACCCCAGGTTAATACCTGACGACCGATCTTGGCATCCATAAACTCCAGCGGACTGCAGGCGAAATTAACCTCGCGGATATCGAAGTGCGTATCACCGGTAACAAAATCGCCCAGCGTATCACCCTTAAATTTCAGATCGCCCCATTCAGGAAATGCATCCACATCCAGCTGCAGCCGAGTCTCCATCACCGACATGTCTTTTTCGTACTTATCCTCCAGCAGCCGAAACCCACCCCGGCCTTCCAGGAAACCGTGCACCTCCACCTCCGTCAGCAATTCCTCGACTGATTCACCCAGCCACCCACCGTCCTGACCTGCCTCGACCTCAGATTCTTCAGCCAACAGTGAACCTGCCAATGAAATTAGAAAAAATCCAATTACCGTTGTTATCAGCCCAATCTTCCCAAAAACCATACTGCCCCTTTCGCAACCTTCCAGAATTACTCAAAAATCATTAGCCAACACCGTCGTAATCATTCACCCAAACTAACCGATTCGACTTGTCATGCTCGCGAAAGCGGGCATCCAGTATCACATTGTACAAATAGACTCCCGCTCACCGACCAGGTTGCGGACAAGCTTCGCGGGACCTCTTACCGCACAGCTTCACGCGGCGGCTTACGCAGATAACGCTCGGTAAAAATGTTCTTCATTTTATTGTCGTATTTGATCTTGCTGAACTCCATCAGCGTAAAACTCCGCTTGTTCAAATCGGTTACTTTGGATTTTACCACCGTCGGGTACTTCTGAACAGTCTCCACCTGCAGCGATTCGATGATCCGATAGAGCTTGCCTTTTTTATCATAAAATTCCATTTTCATCGGCATGAAGTTTTTCTTGTCGATCCGCACATTGTAATAACCAAACTCCACGCTTTGGGCGTTTTTCGGAGTGTTCTTAACCACATAATGCTCGTCGGTGGTTTCAATCAACTCGTGCTTATCCTCCTGCAGAGATCGGCCGGACACGTCTTCATAGAGAAAATCACTGCCGACAAAACTGGTCCGCTTATCACCAGCGGCAATCCGCTTTACCAGGTCCAGGCTGGGCAGATAAAGCCACCGGTCGTCCTTTTTCTCGATAGCGGCATGCTTGTGCACCATGAAAACCATCTTCCGCACGTCCGAAGGCTTGACGAAATACACAAAATAATTCTGATCGCCGCCGTCTTCCACGTCGCCGCGCAGAATATTAAACTCCCGCGTGCGGGTGTTCCTGGTAACAATCTTTTTCTTGCCGTTTTCGATCTTTTCCACGTAATCGTTGATGGTCATCTTCACCCGGGCCTTGCCGTTGTCGCCCTGGTAGTAAGCCATGATGTTGGCCTTTTTAACAATTGCCTCAACCGTCAGCTTCTTCCCCGGCTTTTTTACCTCTGCTGAATCAGCCGCATCGTTACCTGTCGCTTCCGGTTCCGCCGCCCCAACTGAAACCGCCCAACTAAATATCATTATCGTAGCCATCATCTTCATAAAAAACACACGCATAATAAAAACCACCTTTCATTACTTACCAGTTTTACGCGGCTGCTCAACCCGCTTGAACAACAGCTTCTCGCCCAGCCGCAATATCGCCGGCAGCACCAGCAACGTTATCCCGCCCGAAACCACCATGATACTGCACAGCAAAAAGCCCACCGTCTTGTAAGGCATCAGCGGCGCCGCCAGTAACGGCAAAAATCCAATCGCAATCACCAGCACATTGCGACTGATCGCCCGCGCCGGCTCACCAAACATCTCTCCCACCGCAAGCTGCCAGGAACCTTTCTCTTTAAAAGTGGACCGCGCTCGCTCCAGAAAGTGAATCGCAAAATCCACCG
>DAOWAK010000332.1 GCA_030634605.1 Sedimentisphaerales bacterium | reverse complement strand
TACTCATTCAAAAGGGCCGGGTGTGCGGAGTTAAGTGCCTGTTCGGACAGGAGTTATCAGCCCCGGCGGTAGTGCTCACCACCGGGACTTTTCTGCGCGGCCTGATGCACGTCGGCACCGATCAATCCCCTGGCGGGCGCTACGGTGAAGACGCCGCTAAGTCCCTTTCAGACAGCCTGTTACAAGCCGGAATAACGCTCCGGAGACTAAAAACCGGCACCCCACCGCGAATAGACGCCAACAGCATCGATTTCAGTAAATTACAGCCCCAGCCGGGCGATGAACAGCCCGTGCCGTTCAGCTTCATGACCGATCAAATCACCCAGCAGCAGGTTGAATGCTGGGTGGGCTATACTAACGAGAAAACCCATGAGATAATCAAGAGCAATCTGGACAAAGCACCGCCATACACCGGCCAGATTCAAAGCGTCGGCCCACGCTACTGCCCCAGCATTGAAACCAAAATTGTGCGTTTTTCGGACAAAAACCGCCATCAGATATTCCTCGACCCCGAAGGCCGCGACAGCGATTGGATTTATTGCAACGGAATTTCCACTTCACTCCCCAGAGAAATACAGGAGGAGTTGGTTCACAGCATCGTAGGCCTGGAGCAGGCGAAGATTCTGCGTTTTGGCTACGCGATTGAATACGATTATGTTCCGCCGCTGCAGATTCGCGCAACCCTGGAAGCTAAAGCGGTTAATGGTGTTTTTCTGGCCGGCCAGATCAACGGGACCAGCGGTTACGAAGAAGCAGCCGGCCAGGGTTTGCTGGCGGGGGTGAACGCTGCGCGGTTAGTTAAGCAGCAACAACCAGTTACGTTGGGGCGGGATCAGGCTTATATTGGAGTGATGGTTGATGATCTGGTGACGCGGGGGATCGAAGAGCCTTACCGGATGTTTACGTCGCGGGCGGAACATCGGCTGCTGCTCCGCGGGGATAACGCCGATGAGCGTTTGACGCCGCTGGGAAAAAGCTGGGGGCTGGTCTCTGATGAGCGTTGGGCGAGATTTAAGCTCAAGCAGGGGCAGGTGACGGAGTTGCTGGAATATCTGGAGCATAAAAGGATAGAGGGTAAGAGTTTGTCGCAATTGTTGCGGCAGCAGGGGCGGGATGAGCAATGGCTGATGGAGGTGGATGGTGAGTTGGCAGCGCGGGATTATGGGCGGGCAGCGGTGCAGCAGGTGATTAATGATATTCGCTACAGCGGTTATGTGGAGAAGCAGAAAAAAATGATCGAGCGGTTTCGCCGAGCCGAAGTGATGAAGCTTCCCGTCGATTTTGATTATCACACTATTGAGCAGTTGCGTTACGAAACGCGCGAGCGGCTAAACGCGGTGCGACCGATCAGCCTGGGCCAGGCGAGCAGGGTTGGGGGGATTAATCCGGCGGATATTACGGTGCTCTTAATACACTTTCAAAAAAAATGCCGAACGGCGCAGCAGGGTTAATAGGGTTCTAACGGGTTTGTCGGGCGGCGCGGCGACGGTCGGTTTCGCTGAGCATTCTTTTGCGGAGTCTGATGTGATTTGGGGTGATCTCTACGAGTTCGTCGTCCTGGATGTATTCCAGTGATTCTTCGAGGCTCATGTTTCGGCAAGGGCGGATTTTGGCGGAATCGTCTTTGCCGGAGGCACGGATATTGGTCAGTTGTTTGGCCCGGGCAACGTTGGCGGGGATGTCTTTTTCTTTGCAGTGTTCGCCAACAACCTGTCCCTGATAAACCTGATCGCCGGGTTTGACAAAAAAGAAGCCGCGGTC
>DAOWAK010000030.1 GCA_030634605.1 Sedimentisphaerales bacterium | reverse complement strand
TAAAGATATTTAACCACGGATTGCACGGATTTTCAAGAGGGTTGCCGAAGAAATCGAGATGGAACCGCCGATGGACGCGGATGGACGCGGATTTTTTGGCCAGAGAAGAAATTTTCAGGAATTTTGCCACAGAGGGCTCAGAGAATTTCAAGAATTTTTCTGACAATACGGCAAAGCCGGGGGCGGTAATGTGGATGTTGTATATTTGTATTGACCGCGCGGGTAACAAGTTATCCACTCTACCGTGCTCGTCCTGAATGAAAACACTATGCCGGGTTTTTTGTTATTGCTGAAATAACCAGAGGTTATAGTCGGCCCTGCCAGGCATTATGATACCCATTGGGTATAAAAAGCTTCCCGCAGCGAACGCTCCATATCCTTGATATCCTTGACGACCGGTAAGCATGGGTGGGCGCCTCAACTACGCTCGGGATGACCGGCTTACGATGGGCCGGCTCTTTGGTTGGTTTGGATGCGGTGCGTATGCGGCGTAAGCCTGCCGTCCGGTTGGCGATGAAAACTCAAATTTCTACACACTCAGGTTCTGTACAAAAACGGAGATGGGCAGAAAAGCGAGGCACAAAAACCGTGTTTTCGTGCCAAATTTCAACAAAGTCTTTGAAAGTGAACGGTCTTGACAGTTTCAAGTGGATTTTGTAGAATTTATGGGCGTCGTGTGGAGGAAAGGTATGGATTTGAATCGTGTAACTGGGAAATGTCAGTTGAGATCGGTACATAATAAAGGAATAAACATGAGAAACCTGATATGGCTTGCCGTGTTGCTGGCGGCACCGTTTGTTCACAGCTTTGTTGTTCGGAGCCTTGAAGCGGACACGATAGAGTTGAAAAGTGAATCCTTGACCGTCGATATTGACGACAGCTTTCCGCTCATCGTTCAGTATCGGCATAATAAGACGGGGGCAACGTTTGACGGGCAGAAATCCCCTGTGTCAACCATAAACTTCAATGGTCAGGCTGCACCGTGCGACGTTAAGTTCAGAAAACTGAATGACAGCTCCGCTGAATACCGGCTTCAATTTCAAAAACAGCAGGTTACTGTCACATTGAAAGTTACCGTTGGTGAGAGTGCCGTCAAAATGGCAGTGACCGATGTCAGGGAAAAGGGAAAAGTAAAATTGAAAAGCATTGCGTTTCCCGGCAATGCGCTACTATCTCTGGATAGCTCTTCTTCGAATGCACAAATAGCCGCGACTTTTTGTGCTGCCATAAATAATAACGCTCATGGCGTTTTCCGTGAAGAGATTGCCCAACTTTCCTCCTTTGACGCCGGTCAGGATACCGGTAATTACTTTTTTCTGTCAGATGGCAAACTGGCTGCCGGTATCGCCAGTAACCATTATGTGGACATCAAGCGAACCGCCTATAAAATCTCCGAGGCGAACGGTGTCAAGACCTGTGTTGCCTGGTGTCCGGAGTGGGCGTATCGGGAGATTGAAACCGAGACTGTGGAGCTTCCCTGCGTAACGATTTTTATCACCGCCGACCGCAACGGCGACGGCAGGGCCACCTGGCAGGATGGCGCAATTGCATACAGAGAGAACATGCCGAAGCCATTTGGTTCAGAGTATGTAAAGACAACGGTCGGTGAAAATATCGCCATGAACTTTGCCAGTGGTGCTCAGCAACCGTTCCTGCGTATTCTTGATGAAGTCAAAAAAATATACCGTGCTACGGATGGCATCGGCAACCAGGTTGTCATCAAAGGATTTTCCGCGGAAGGGCACGACAGCGCCAATACGGATTGTGGCGGCCATTATAACGAACGCGCAGGTGGTTTAAAGGATATCAATATACTTCTTGAACAGGCAAAAAAGTACAATTGTCGCGTTGGGTTCCATATCAATGCCAGTGAAGTTTATCCTGAAGCCCATCGTTATGACCCGGAGATTCTTAAGCGTCGTAATGGTAATCTTGTGGGAGGATGGGCTTGGCTGGATCATGCTGTCATGCTTGATAAGCATAAAGATATAACCAGTGGGAAGTTATTTGCTTCATTGGATCAGATGAAGAAAGAGGTTCCAGGCCTTGATTTTGTTTATGTTGACACGTATTGGAGTAACGGCTGGCCGGCAATGAAGTTGGCGAAAAAACTGCGCAGTATAGAGTTGGCCTTCTATACTGAAGGTGATATGCCTCTTGATCCATGGACGACATGGGCTCATTGGCGTTACACCAAAAGTAAGGTAATGCACTTTATTTGGTATTCGGATCGCGACATCTTCAAGAATGATTCAATCCTCCGCGGTGGCCGAAATGTCAGTGATGGCTTTATGGCCTGGCAAAGCCGTCATGATTTCAATACTTTCATTCGTGGAACTTTTTCACGTCACCTGCCGACAAAATACCTGAAGCATTTCGAGTTGCTTCGCTGGGAGCCTGAAAAATCCGCTGATTTCAGTGACGGAGTGAAAGTGGTGAAAACCGGACAGCAGGTGACTGTTACGCGAAACGGAAGGACGGTTATGACCTGGAAAGACGGTGGTTCACAAAGCCGGCTCTTTGTTCCCTGGGATCCGATTAAAGAGAGTAAGATATATGTCTGGGATGAACTTGGTACGGATATAACCTGGGAACTGCCTGTATCATGGCGAGAAAGTAATGAAGTATATCTTTATAAGCTGACGGACGAGGGGCGCACCGAAGAGAGCAAGGTTAGTGTAACGAATGGACAGGTGACACTGAAACCGGAAAAGAATACGCCTTACGTTATCTATCGTGCCAAAGCCTCCGGGCAGAAATGTCTTGACTGGGGCGAAGGTTCTCTGGTCAGGGATCCGGGCTTTGACAGTTACGGATTCCGGTATTGGAAGCCGGGACCGGTCGATGCCGATACCGGGCACCTCAGTATCAAAAACGATAACAACCGAAATGCCCGGTTGGTCATTTCCGGTAATAACGGAGCCGCAGCCGAAGTATCACAAATAATGGCTGGGTTGAAACCTGGTCGGCTTTATGCCGCCTCCGTCTGGGTTCAGGTTGAAGGGAAACGTACGGCTTCAATCGAAGTGCTGCCCCTGGGAAAAGAGGGTTTGAAACCGGTATTTAATTATGTAACCAGTACGAATGTCCGTCACGGCATGCCTTGCGATCCGAGAAAAGGAACAAACTATCAGCGTCTGAAAGTTCTCTTTGATATGCCAACGGGATGCACCGAATCGCGGATAAGTCTCAAAGCCGCAAAAGGAAGCCCGGGAACGCTCGTAGAGTTCGACGATGTCCGTGTTGTGGAAACGAAGCGTTCTCCTGAAACAGCAAGACATTGGTTTTACGAAGACTTTGAAAATGTCGATATGGGATATGGTCCTTTTACCTGTTGTTTTGACGAGCACACGCATCTGTCCGAGACAAACAAGCCCTATACAAAGGACACCATCAACGGTAAATTTTCACTAAAAACACGTGGCAAAGGTCGCATAGTACGTACCCTGCCTTCTACGGTTCGTTTTAAACCCTGGACGAGATACAGGCTGGCTTGTCAAACTCTTGCTAGCCCGGGAGGGGACAGCCGTGTTACCGTTGAATGTCGTGACGGTCTGGAAATAGTCAGCCAAAAAATATCCCAGGGGCGGGGCGAAATTTCTGTGGAGTTTTCCACCTTTCGCGATGAAGAGAGCTTTATGGCGCTTTTCAAAGAAAAAGGAGACTGGTTGGTAATCGATGATATTATTATTGACGAACTGGGGTCCGTTCCCGAAGGACAACGTATTGACATGCGTGCCGGCCCTTTCAAACCGGCGAACGGTTTTATTTCCACCTGCCAGGGCGAATACCTGTACCTCCATTTAATGGACAGCAGAAATTCCGTGTTTCTTCCATCTATCCAACATAAGATCATTGAAGCCAGGCTTCTTAACGGCAAGGGCGACGTTTTCGTAAAGCAGGCGGAGAAATATATTGAAGTTACCATACCTGAGGATTTTACTGACGAAATTGAGTCTATCGTTATGCTCAAGATTGATGGTGACGCCACCCTGCTGAAGCCACGGCAGATATTAAGTCCATTTGAATTTGGCACCCATGGTCAATGGATATCCAAAGACGCAGTGTATAAGGCAAGCAGCATTGACAATCAATGGAGCAGGCGTGAAGAGCAACTGCTGACCGGAGAGGATTATGAAGGCGCACACAGTTTCCATACACGGCAGGAAATGAATCCTTATATTGTCATCGATCTGAAGAAGGACAGCAACGTCAAAGCCTTCGAGATAACGAACAGAAAAGACGGCCACTACGACAGAGCCAGAACATTGGCAGTATGGATTTCTTCGGATCAGAAGAACTGGCAGCAGGTATGGCGGGCTAAGCGTGCACAAAAGTCATGGGAAGCGATTCTCACAAAAGACAATCCTGATGGAGTTAAGGGGCGTTATGTAAAAATCGGCCTGCTGGGGAAAACCTGTTTTCACCTGTACAGCGTAAAGATTTATGGCAACCAGGAATAAACGGCTTTTAGGGAATCTCTAAAAAATCATTTTGGCGGCGAGGTCCTGGCGGACGGCTGGAAATATCCTGGCGGACGGCTGGAAAGCCTTTTTTCGCCTGGTAGCGGGGGCTTTCTGGTCGGTGGGGATGCGGCGTTACGTACTTCGCGGTGTTAATGCAAGTCGAATTCAGCCAGGAGAATACGTTATTGTCCGGTATGCCAGGTGGTTTGTTTTTGCCAGTCGTTGGTGAGGATGCGGTAATCGAACAGGTCGATCTGGTGGTTTCGGTTGAAGTCGGCGGGGAGGTTAGCGGTGTTTTGTAGCCACCAGGAGAGGAACAGGCGTAAGTCGATCAGGTCGGCAATTCCGTCGTTGTTGATGTCGGTGAGCAGGGACCAGTCTGGGGGGCTTTTGGAAGCTTGGCTGGTGCGGCCGTAAGCGCCGAGGTTTACGCGTAAGTTGACGGTGTCGTTGGGTTCGTCGGCTAAAGGGGTACTCGGATTGCCGGCGTCGATGCACAAGCTGCTGGTCAGATCGGATACCCAGTTGCTGGAATTGGGGTCCCAGCGGCCGGCGGTGGAATTGAGGTGATAATCACCGCTGATCCAGTAATCGTCGTTGGGCTCGTCGGGAGTGCTGTTGGGGTCCCAGTAGCCGAGCTGAGCGAATTGGGGGTCCACGTCCAGGTTGCCCAGGCCGGGGTAGCTGCTTTCGATGCAGGTGTATTGTAATTGTCCGGAGCAGTTAATCAGTTGATTTGGTTCATTGTCGATGATTATGCAATTGAATATCCGTCCGTCACAATCTTCCAGGGCGGCCTGGTTGGGATCGGCGCGGTTGGAGACAATGGTGCAGTTGTAAATATCATTGTCGCAGTTATAAATTGCGCCGGCCTGATGGGCGCGGTTGCCGGAGATGAGGCAGCTCATGATATTTCCGGAGGAGAGACTTATGCCGCCGCCGGTCCGGGCGTAGTTAGAGGAGATGACGCAATTTCTGATGTTGCCGGAGCAGTTTTCGATACCGCCGCCGGTTTGGGCATGGTTAGCGGAGATGATGCAATTGTTGATTTCGCCGGAGCAGCTGTAGATGCCGCCGCCGGAGATGGCGTGATTATCGGTGATGGTGCAGTCGGTAATATCGCCAGAGCTGCCGGCGATAGCGCCGCCGTACTGGGCTTGGTTGCCGGTCAGAGTGCAATTGGCGAATATGCAATTACCACCATTGTTGCGAATAGCGCCGCCGTGATTGTTGGATTCGTTGTTTTTCAGGAGGCAGTTGTTCAGGTATGCGGTGCTCTGGTAATTGTAAATTGCCCCGCCGTAGTTTCCCTGATTACCGGTGCAGAGGCAGTTGTCCAGAGTTGTGGTGCTCCGGTAATTGTAAATTGCCCCGCCGTTACTATCGGCGATGTTATTGGTGAACCGGCAATCAGTAAAAACCGAAGCGCTGTAGGCGGTTTCGGCCCAGGCGCCGCCGTGTTTGAAGGAATGGTTGTTGTTAAAAGTGCAGGAGAGAAGATTTGGTTGGCTGTAATTGTTGCTGCAGACGGCCCCGCCGAAATAGCCACACTGATTATTTTGAAAAACGCAATTTTTGATTTTCGGACTGGCGCTATCGATAAAAATTGCTCCGCCGACGAAACGATTGACCCCCTCGATGGTTTCGGTGGGTCCGTAGCCGTTGATAATGGTTATGCCGAGCAGGACGGAATTAGTATCTTCGTTATTTTCAAAGTTAAAGGCTCGGTGAGGGAGGCTCTCGGTGCCGCCGATATCAATGATGGTTGTCGCTACGGTGTTGGGGTCGTTGGGGTCGCTGCTTTGGACGGTGATCATTTTGCCGTTGTAGCTCATGTCGCGGTTGCCGGTGCCGGAATAAGTGCCCACTTCGACGATGATGATGTCGCCGTGGGTTGCGGCATTGATGGCGTCCTGAATCTGGGTGAAGTCGGGATTGTTGGCAACGTCGTCATCGACGATGAAGGTGGTGGCTTTGACGGTAGCAGTCGGATGAAACAGAAGCAAAGGAACCAGAAGGAGCAAAAGTAATAGCGCTGCGTTGAGCCGGGCGGGGAAAGCATTTGCTTGAACGGTTGGTCCGGCGGAATAATGTATTTTCTCATCCTTGAGCATTTTCATAATCCCTTGATTGGCTTAAGGTTCCTCCTGGTCGTCCTGGATTTTCTCATAGCGGGCAATCTGTATGCGTTTCCAGAAATTTGCCAGGCCGCGGGCCCGGAAAAACAAGATAACCGCCAGCGCCATCTGAATAACTACCGATAGTAAAGTACTCCACTTACCGCGCAGAATTACCGCATATATGGATTGAAATTCATCGGACATCAGAAAATAACAAAGACTTCCTATCACATAAATCAGATTGGGGATGGCCATGAGAAATATTATCACAGCAGCTATAGAAAAACCAATGGCCTGCAGTTCTTCAGGGCGAACGTCAGCAGTGATATCCATACCGCCGTCTTCTTTTATCAGGATTTTCGCCAATTTATCCGCGTAACGCAGCAATATGTAACTTGCCAGCAGCATGACAAGAAATGGGATAGTAGCTATAACAAAAGCTAAAACAGAATAAAACAAATTTACCCTGTCGTCCCGGGAAAAATTTACTATCATACCTAAATATCCAAATAAAGGCAGAGATTGTATAAGGCAATAGATTCCCAACAACTTCAAGATAATCGCGGTAAATTCGCGCTTTGACATTATATCTGGCACCTCCGGAAGATATTGCCGTCAGGGCATGGGGTACGTACCAATTAACTGTGAATAATTACATATCTCATTTGTAACCTTATCGGTTAAGCAATTCCAGTTCTTTTTTCAGGGTGGTTTCCCATTTTTGGTAGGCTTGTTGGTATTTTTCGGCGAGATTGGTGTCCGGATCGAAGGATGTCGTAACCGAGTAAATACATTCGTGCAGCCTAAGAAAACGATAACAGATTTCTAAAGTCCCAGAAAAACAATGGCCAATCCGCAGAGACAGATTGTTCCGCCGGCCAGGGCGTGGGTGTAACGTTCGATTTTTGCGGTGGGCAGTTTTTTGGCTCCGAAGGTTGCCAAGAGCACAGCTGTCATCATGGTGCCGATGGTGGTAACGGCGAAAACCAAAGTAACCAGTCCCATGCCCGCGGTGCTCTGTTTGGCGGCGGGGTACATTAATAACGGGATCAGTGGTTCGCAGGGTCCGAGCACGAAAATGACAAACAAAGCCCACGGGGTGATGTTGCGTTTTTTTGACTCGGCGTGAATGTGGGTGTGGTGATCATGGTGCACGTGTTTATGGGCGTGTTGGTCACCGTCGGCGTGGGTATGGAAATGAGTGTGGGGCTTATTTTTTATCGCCCGCCGAACGCCCCAGACAAAATAGAGCAGGCCAAAAACTATCAAGGCCCAGGCTGCCCAATTGCCGCGCGAAGCTTCGAACCATTCCAGCCTGGATACGGCGATTCCGGCTGCTACCCCGATCAGCCCCAGAATAACGGAACTGCCAATGTGCCCCAGGCCGCAGAGGAAGGTAATCCACATGGTTTTGGTGCGGGACCATTTGCGGGCGACCGACATCATGATGAAAGGGAGATAATGGTCGGGGCCGAAAAGAGTATGGGTGAAGCCGATCCCTGCTGCGGTAATTGCCAAAACCAGAATATCTGCTGACATTTCTTTTCCTTTGTTAAATCGGCGGGGCAAGGGCCACCCTACAAAAACTAAAATAAGGTATCGCTGCGCGATGCTGATTTATTTCTGGATGCCCGATCAAGCCGGGCATGACAAATCAAATCGGTCTGTTTTTTTGGATCGACTCGGAAAAAGTTGGTGGTTTTGATCCTGTCTATCTGAACGAATATAATTTTTGACAGGATAACAGGATCGCAGGATTGTTTGTCAAGAGAATAAAGATATTTAACCCCGGATTGCACGGATTTCACGGATTTTAAGATAAGAATGTCTGCCACAGAGGACACAGAGGGCTCAGAGAAGCT
>DAOWAK010000033.1 GCA_030634605.1 Sedimentisphaerales bacterium | reverse complement strand
TTGGATGTAAGAATGTTGCCGCCAGAAAGTTTTTACCGGACGGTGGGGGCTGCCGATGACGACCGAGTCGGGTTCGATATTACCGAGAATGCCGCACTGGCCGCCAACCTGGCTGCGATCGCCGATCTCGATGTGATCTTTCATGCCAACCTGCCCGGCTAAAACTACGTAATCGCCCAGACGGCAACTGCCGGAGATGCCGACCTGGGAAACGATGATGCAGTTTTCGCCGATTTGCACATTGTGGCCGATTTGCACAAGGTTGTCAATTTTGGTGCCGCGGCCGACGACGGTTTTTCCGAATTTGGCACGGTCAACGCAACTGTTGGCGCCGATTTCGACATCGTCCTCGATAACGACGATTCCGATGTGGGGGATTTTTTTGTGTTTGCCGTCCACCATGCGGTAACCAAAGCCGTCAGCCCCGATAGTGGCGTTGGGGTGAATGATGATGTTGTTGCCCAGAACGCAGTTGTTGTTGATAACGACGTTGGCTCCGAGTTGACAGTTGGCACCGATTTTCACATTGCTGCCGATAACACAACCGGGCCGAATTACGCAATCCTCGCCAAGGATGCTGTTTTCGTCCACTGTTACATGAGCGGCGATGCTGACGTTTTTTCCAAATTTAACTGAGGGGGCAATGCAGGCGGATTCGGCGATTTCACCGGTCGGTGCGGCCACTGCCGGCGCGAATAAAAGCAAGGCCTGATCGAGAGCATCATCAACATCCTCGACGAACAGCAACGCGGCTCTGCTTTTGCCGGGAAAATCCTGCGGAACGATTACCGCAGCAGCAGCGGTCTGTTCAACCTGAGGAAAGTATTGCGTGTCATTGGCAAAAGTTAGCGCACCGGGACCGGCTTCGGATAGTGAGGCGATAACCTCGATAGCCTGTTGACCGTCACCATCCAGCTGTGCACCAATTTTTTCAGCCAGTTCACTTAATTTCATGATACCGCTCATACCGCAAGTTGATGCCCACTGCCATTATTCAGCTCGTCAGGAGCATCGAAATCCACTGTCAATATTACTCAGGATTATCGATCGTCCTTGCTTTGATTGTAAGCCAGGTCCAGTTCTTCGGTAACCAGAGCGGTCAAGTCCAGGTTGGGAGTGTGGTAGAGCACCTTGCGGCTGCGGATCATGGCGGTCAGTTCGTTAAGATTCTTGGGCTTGATATCCAGATCATCATTGTTGATTACGACGCTGATGCCTTGACTTTGAGCGATCTGGGTGACTTTGTCGACAAATTGCTGGTAGATGTTTTCCATCCAGGCCTGGGTTTCGGCGGCAAAAATCTGTTGCTGGGCTTTTTCATAAGCTTCGCGCTGAGCCCTTTTATCGAACCATTTAATAAGTTGGTTTTTGTATTCGTCGCTGCCGGGTTCCAGGGCGTTTTGGAGCTCTTCCTGAATGACTTTGGCTTCAGCCTCGAGCTTGGCCAATGCGGTTTTGATTTCTTGCTCTTTTGTGCGGGTGAGCTTTTCCCGGTCGAGGTTTGCCTGGCACTCGGTGAGAACCTTGGTTACGTTAACGACAGCTATTAGCGGGCCGTCAACACCTTGCTGCGCCTGGCCAACCTGAAAATTCCAAACCGCCAGCAGAGCAACCAAAGCCAGCAAAATCACAACGGTAGTCTTTTTCATTTTTAAATCCTTCCTTGAAATATTTGTCAGAAACTTAATCCAAAAGAGAAACTGAAAACTTCTTCTTCGTCTTCGTCATCCTGGTAAACCGGGAAGCCGAAATCAAAATGCATGGGAATCATCTGGAACAACTGGGGCACAACCAGTTCCAATCCGAACCCGACAGCGACGCGGTAGGGGCCTTCGCTGACCACGCCGGTATCGCAGAACAATTTGCCAAAAATGACTTCTTCGAAAAGCGGGTGAGTAATTTCCGTGCCTGCCAAAAACAGAATATCGCTGCCGATGGGGTCGCGATTGATACCGCCCCGGGGACTGACACCGCGATAATCGAAACCACGCAGCGAACCGATACCGCCGGCGTAATAACGTTCAAAAACCGGAGCATCGCCACATATTTTATTGACCCGCATGTTGCCGGCCCAGACGGTTTTGCGTTCGGTGATGTCCTGATAAATCGTGTGATAAATTGTGCCGCCGCCCGTTATAGCCGAGTAAGTGAAGTCCCCGCCAAAAGCGCCGACCTGTTCCCACCCGGCGTTGAGTTTGTAACCGGTACTGGGGCGGTAAAGGCTGTCGGTTTTATTGCAGGCCACGCCAAATCGGACACTGGTCAGCAGGTTGGAACCTTCGACGTCCTGAACGTCCTGGGGAGCGGTTATGATCCTGTGGGTACCGCTCGCATCAGTTACTATCATGTCATCCAGATCGGTTACTTTGACGATTTCCGTGCGGAAACCAACTTCGGCAGACCAGTCATCGGTAAAGCGATGCCCGAAAGTAACCGTGCCGCCACGCCGACGTTCGAGGTAGGACTCCCGCCAGCGTCGATATAACATCAGGCTGGTTTCAAAATAGTAAGGCTGATCGAAAAGGTAGGGTTCGTAGAATCTGACATGTCCGGTGGTAACCCGGGTGCCGGGCGCGAAGGAAATTTTCATTTGTTGTCCGCCGCCGGTGTATGCGTCGCCGGTGAGCAGTTCCTTGAGACTGCGGGGATGGCGGGAAGCGTCGAAATTACGCTGCTCGATAGAAAACTGACCGAGCAGGCCGCTGTTGGTATCGACGCCAACACCAAAGAGGATGATTCCGGTGCGGGTTTCCTTAACCTCGACCAGGGCATTACGCTCTTTAGGTTCGGTACCGATGGGATAGACTTCCACGCTTTCGAACAAGCCGGCTCCGAGCAAACGTTTTCTGCCGCGTTCCATCGCATCCGTATTGTAAATGCCGCCAGGCAGAAAGCCAAAGTGATCGAAGGCTCGGCGGACAACCTTATCCTGAGTTTCGTAATTACCGCGGACCAGCAGCCTGGCCATGCTGTACCGGTCGCTTTCGGCAATATCGAAAACCAGGATGACTTCACCCTCGTTTTCGGTGTATTCGGGAACCGCCTGGACGTTGGTGTAGATGTAGCCTTCTTTGCCGTAAGTGCGATCGACGGCACGCTGGGCAAACGTCTGGCGTTTTTGATTGAGCACTTTGCCCAGTTCCAGGTCGAGCGAATCACGCAACTGCTCTTCGGGAAGTTGCTCGTTGCCCCGGAAACGAATGCCGGTGACTTTGTATTCCGCACCTTCATCAATAATGAAAGTGACATTTACCCGGGTTTTCTCCTCATTCCACTTTTTCTGGAAGGTAATCCGGGCATCCAGAAAGCCTTCGCTGCGGTAGTAACTTTGCAGCGCCAGGCGATCCTGCTCAAGTTGATCGTCGTTGAGACGCCCTTTGCTGAAAATGGGAAAGTAACCTTTGGTTTTAACTTTGCCTTTTATTTTGCGGGTCGGGACAGACTTGTTGCCGGAGAACCTGGTTTTCTTGACGCGAACCTTGGGCCCCTCGACAATAATGTAAGAGACGCGTTTTTCGCTGCGTATGAGTTCCTGGTTGAGGTTTACCCGGGCGAAATAGAAACCCTTTTCGTGGTACAAATCGGTTAGCGATTCGGCACCTAAATTAATCAGGTAAGGATCAAGAAAATCATCGGCGGCAAAACCCAATTGCTCAAATAATTCTTTTTCCGTCAGGTTTTTGTTGCCGAGAAATTCCACCTGGGAGATTTGTTCAGTCTCTTTGATCTCAAAAACAATGTCCACCTGATCGCCCACGGAAACAATCTGCCATTTAACGTCGGCGATCTGGGGCATAACCAGAATTCGCCGGGCATCTTCAGCAACGGTTTTTTCCGTGTAAATCGCTTCGGAGCGGCTTTTTACCTGGCCCAGAATGGTCGCGGTCGAAACTATATTATTGCCGGTTATACGGATCTGGCGAATTCGCGCAACCGCATCGGGTTGAACCGAATTGTCGGGCACGGCGGTATTGTCAGCAAAAACCAGTCCCGGACGAGCGACAGGTATCAGCAGCAGTGCCAGGCAGATCAGCAGCAGCGGTTTTTCCCCAAAATGTAACATCGTGAAAAGCTTAAAATCGTTTTCACTGCCTGAGGCTTTCAGAGAAATTTTTTCCATAGTATTGGCTTGCCTTTGAGATTGGTTTATTACGGTTAATAGCCGAATGGTTCCGTTACTTTCGAAAGATTTTCGAAACGGGTCATCTCTGCCAGCCAGGAAAGCGACACCATACCCGTTGGCCCGTTTCGTTGTTTGGCGATAATAATTTCGGCAACATTGGTTTTTTCGTAATCGGCTTCATTATGGTAATAATCTTCACGGTGCAGCAGCATCACCACGTCGGCATCCTGTTCGATATTGCCGCTTTCACGCAGATCGCTCATTCGCGGACGGTGTCCTTCGCGTCCCTCGGCCGCCCGGTTCAACTGAGACATAACGATAACCGGCACTTGTAGTTCCCGGGCCATCGCTTTGATATGCCGCGAAATCAACCCAACTTCCTGTTGACGCGATTCGGCTCCCGGTGAGTGCATCAGTTGCAGATAATCGACAACGACCGCCTGAATGTCATGTTTGTGTTTGAGCCGCCGGGCTTTGGCCCGAAGTTCCAGCGGGGTAAGGCTGGCACTATCGTCGATAAAAATCGGCGATGAAGACAACTCGTCCGCGGCGATTTGTAATTTCTGATAATCGGCGGCGTCGATCATGCCACAACGCAGATGGTGCGAGTTCACTTTTCCGCGGCCGCATAACATACGCTCAGCCAACTGCTGTGCTGCCATTTCCAAAGAAAAAACCGCAACCGCTTTTTGGTTGTCGGCCCCGATATATTCGGCAATGTTCAGGCCCAGAGCGGTTTTGCCCATGCTGGGGCGAGCCGCAACAATAATCATTTCGTTGTTTTGCAGCCCGCTGGTTAGTTCGTCGAGTTCGTGGAATCCGGTTGCCAACCCGGTAATGCCGGCGTCGCGGTCCTGGATGATTTCAAAAACCTTCTCCATTACCTCACGCATCGAACTGGCGTGACCGGTAATTTTTTGCTCGGTAACCGCAAAAATCTTCTGCTCAGCCTCGTTCAGCATCTCGGTAACTTCGCCACGGGCCTCAAAAGCCTGATTACAGATTTCGCTGCTGGTTCGGATGAGATTCCGCAGCAGTGCCTTGTCGCGAACTATGTTGGCATAAAAAAGAGCATTGGCCGAAGATGGAACACTTTCGGCAACGCTGACCAGGTATTCGACCCCGCCCACCTGATCCAACTGCCCGCGGGTCTTGAGTTCGTCACGCAACAGCACCAGGTCAGCGGTGCGCTTCTGATCGTAAAGCTTAACCAGCGCCTCAAAAATCATCTGGTGATCGAGGCGATAGAAATAATCGGCGTTAACGATCGAAATGATATCGCCGATGCACACCGGGTCCAGCACCATTGCTCCCAGCGTGCACATCTCCGCTTCCAGAGACTGCGGTGGCACTCTTTGGCCGGCAATCGCCTCGGGATTCGCGATATTATTCGCCGGCGGCGTTTGACTGTTCTGGTTTTGCTTGGTCGTCATTTTCCTGATTCGTCGGCTGGGCTACGGTTACCTGAACATCGGCTTTGACGTCGGGAGCGAAATTGAGTTTGACCTCAAAAGTCCCCAGCATGCGGAAATGTTCGGACATCGCCACATGTTTGGCCTGTACTTCAAATCCTTTTTTCTGCAGAGCCTCGGCAATATCCTGCTCGGCAATCGAGCCAAAAAGATGCCCCTGTTCGTTAGCCAGTGCTTCGATAGTTACTTTGGCCTCATTGACAGCATCAGCGATTTTAACCAATTTTTCGTTGACCAGTCGTCGTTGTTCTGTCTTCAAGGCGCGATCCTTCTCGATAGCCTTGACGTTGTCTTCGGTGGGTTTCACCGCCAGTTTTTGAGGCAGCAGATAGTTTTGGGCGTACCCCTGCGAAACCTCCACTACGTCGCCCAAATAACCCAGTTTCGGAATATCCGTGTGCAAAAGTACTTTCATTCCAGAAATCTCCTCAGAAAATAAGAGCCTCTGACAAAAGGCGTTAAAAATACTCATAATGGGCCTTTCGCCCAACCCAGCACTCACATTGTCAGAGCTAAAACTCTTTATAACAAAACTATTTCAATTCAGCAAGCCCGGTTCAGCCTGATCTGACAAAATGTTCGTTTTGCCCGTCAGCCGTTTCCCCTGGTCATGGTTCCGTTAGTTGTTTTTCGGTGACCAATGGCCGATCGGCATCAGCCATTGGTTACGGATCAAATCGTAAAAGGCAGCAAACCCATGTAACGCGCCCGCTTGATGGCGGTTTGGGCTTTACGCTGACAACCGGCACAGTTGCCGCTACGTTTACGAGAGAACATTTTGCCTCGCTGGGTAATCAGCTTTTGCAGGCGATCGATGTTTTTGTAATCGATGTAGTCAATTTTGTCCCGGCAGAACCGGCAATTAACTTTTTCTCTTATCTGAACTTTTTTTCTCGATGGTTTTCTTTCCATTTTTTTCATGTTTTACTCGTTACTCCATAACAACTATTTTGCTTATGCAAAAGATAACTTTCACAGTTTCATACTACCTTGCTTCAAATCCAGTTTAAAATGGTATGTCATCGTCCTTCGGCGGTGCCGGGTTCGGATTACTGTTGCCGTAATCGTTTGGGGCGCTCGAGCCCGATGAATCCTGGCTGCGCGAATCGACGAAAGTAAAATTCTCAATAAAAATGCGATGCTTGGATCGCTTACTGCCGTCCTGGGCTTCCCACTGATCAAAGGTCAGACGCCCCTCGATCATGAGCGGACGACCTTTTTTGCAATATTTACTGATGTTCTCAGCCGTTTTCCCGTAAGCCCGGCAATCCACAAAGCAGGTTTCCTCTTTCTGGTTGCCGTCGCGATCTCTCCATTTCCGGTTTGTCGCCAAGCCGAACTCCACCACGGGAGTCTGACTGGGCAGGTAGGACAACTGCGGATCGCGAGTCAGGTTGCCTATCATTATCACCTTATTATAGTTGGCCATCTTAGTGCTCCTTATTCTTCATGAATTACCATTGCCGGTTGTTGGGGCCGCCGAAACTTCAATATCCCTCAGCCCAAAAACCCGCTTTGCCGGAACATATACTCGTCCTGAATGAAAATACTATGCCGGGTTTTTTGTTATTGCTGAAATAACCAGAGGTTATAGTCGGCCCTGCCAGGCATTATGACACCCATTGGGTATACAAAAAAGCTGAGCCGCTCTGGAGTCAATTGATCGTTCAATCACCCTGGTCCGGTTGTAAGCGTTAATGACTAAGCAGCCGTTCTAATCAGTTTTTTCTTCGGGGCTCTCTGTTTCGGAAACCGCGGTTTCCGGCGAAGCAACTTCAGGTGCTGCAGTTGCGACGGGCTCGTCTGAAGCCGGGGCGGGTTCCGCAATTTGCTCCGCCCCATCAGCTTCACTGGAAACCGGCTCAACTGCTACCTCAGCGGGGACTTCTTCCGCAGCTGCCGCCTGAGCAGCTTTCTGCTGGGCAGCTTCCGCTCGAGCAGCTTTCGCCTCATCGGCTTTCCGCTGGGCAGCTTCTTTGGCCTGCTCCGCCAGCATCGCCGGGGTGGGCTCGGAAATAATGTCCGCCGGAATCACGTCCGCCCGCAGAATCATCACTCTTAAGATAATTTCGCTAAGCTGAACATCGCGCTCAATGCCGGTTATGGAATCGGGGTCAGCGTCAAAATAGCACAAAATGTATGTGCCACGCTTGTGCCCGTTGATTTCATAACAGAGCCGCCGATCATCCCATTTGGTTATGTCGGATGCGTCTGCATGGGCACGTTTGAAAACCGTATCGAGAGCTTTAACTACATCGTCCCAGTTTGCCGTTGCTACTGCAGAGTCAACCAGAAACAATCCTTCATAGGTACGCTTGTTGCCTTGGGCCAACGTCACACCTCCTGCGTTACTTATGCGGACAAAAATGCCGCCATCGGTATCGCATAAAAAAATAAAATTTACCTGTCACAATTCACTATTTTATATCAGAATTCGTTTTTCAACGAATTTTTTGCGTCAACATCCAATTTTCCCGACTTTTGCTTTCGATCTTCTTTGCCGGGATTGAAACGGTTCATGGTCTTTTCGATGCCGTTTTTCAGCCAGCACTTCACCGCCGCCGCTGCCTCTTTAACTGCCGAATCAATAGTCTCCTGTTCC